>NZ_VHLB01000011.1:0-146422 GCF_006547365.1 Myxococcus sp. AB056
CCGTGCGCCCGCCCGCCTGCCCGCCATCCCCACCCCGCCTGCGTTGCAAACGCCCACTGCCCAGCCCACCTTCCGGCAAAGGATGCCCGTGCGTGAACGTGACAAAAACGATGTGCTGGAGTCGCCCTGGCTCTCCCAGCAGGCCATGGCCCAGCTGTTCCGGGGGGAGCTGAGCCGCTCCGATACCTGGCGCACGCGCCTGGACACCACCACCAACTGGGCAATCACGACGACGGCGGCGGTCATCTCCTTCGGCTTCGCGTCGACGCAGAGCTCACACGTCACCTTCCTGGTGGGAATCTGGATGGTGGTGTCGTTCCTCCTCATCGAGGCGCGGCGCTACCGCTACTACGACTTGTGGAACCGCCGGGTGCGCCTGCTGGAGGACGGCTGGTGGGCCCCCATGCTCCGGCATGAGCCGGTGGACCCGGACGCCCTGCGCGAGCTGGCCCTGGAGCTGGAACGGCCCCAAATCCAGCTTTCTCTCTTCTCCGCCATCTCCACCCGGCTCAACCGCGCCTACGGGCCCATCCTGATGGTCCTGATGATGACGTGGTTCGTGAAGGTCTACAGCCACCCGAAGCCACCCGTGGACCTCGACGAGTTCCTGGCGCGGGCGGGGGTGGCCTGGATTCCCGGCGAGGCCGTGACGGCCATCCTGCTGCTGCTCACGCTGACCGCGTCCTACCTGTTCCTGTCGTCCTTCTTCATCCGGGCGCCCCTGGGCGAGCTGCGGACCCGGCCCCGGGGACGCCGGGCGGCCCTGTGGGAGGCCTTCTACCGGCCCTACGCCATCCGCACCCGGCGCAAACCCACCCGCCGCCCGCGGCCGTCTTCCACATCCGAGCACTGACACTCGGAGCGGATGCCCTCCCGCCCGGAATCCGGCCGGGTGACCCGCCAGGGTGCCCCTACCTCATGGCCGCCATGCCTCCGGCTGAATCCCGGGCGTTTTCGTCCTTTCGACACCAGGGAAATTGTGCTGTGACTCCGCACCCATGGCGACCACACGAACTGTCACGATCATCAATGGCGATGGCATTGGCCCCGAAGTCATGGCGGCCACCGTTCGCGTCCTCGAGGCGCTCAAGGTCCCCCTTGATTTCGAGTACAAGGACGCAGGCACGGAGGTGGTGGCCAAGTACGGCACCAACCTGCCTCACGAGACGGTGGAGGCGGTGCTGCGCAGCGGCATCGCGCTCAAGGGCCCCACGGGCACGGTGGTGGGCGGTGGCCTTCCGTCGGCCAACGTGGGCCTGCGCAAGCGGCTGGACCTGTACTCGTCGCTGCGGCCCGTGAAGAGCGTACCGAACGTGAAGACGCGCTACGAGGGCGTGGACCTCGTCGTGGTGCGTGAGAACACGGAGAGTCTCTACGCCGGCCTGGAGCACATCATCGTCCCGGGCGTGGTGGAGTCGCTGAAGATCATCACCGAGAAGGCCTCCACGCGGATTGCCCGCTTCGCCTTCGAGTACGCCCGCAAGCACGGCCGCAAGAAGGTCACCGCCGTGCACAAGGCGAACATCATGAAGCTGTCGGACGGCCTCTTCCTGGACTGCTGCCGCAAGGTGGGCCGTGAGTTCCCGGACATCACCTACGAGGAAGTCATCATCGACAACCTCGCCATGCAGCTCGTGAAGGACCCGACGCGCTTCGACGTGCTGCTGGCGGAGAACTTCTACGGCGACGTGCTCAGCGACCTGTGCGCGGGCCTGGTCGGCGGCCTGGGCGTGGTGCCGGGCGCCAACATCGGCGAGCGCACCGCCGTCTTCGAGGCCGTGCACGGCACCGCCCCGGACATCGCGGGCAAGGGCATCGCGAACCCCACCGCCCTGATGATGTCCGCGGTGATGATGCTGGACCACCTGGAGCTGGGCGAGGCGGCGCGCCGCATGGAGAACGCCATCTGGAAGGTGTACGGCTCGGGCGAGGTCCGCACCGGCGACCTCGGTGGCAAGGCCACCACCCGCGAGTTCACAGACGCCATCATCGGCGCGCTGTAGTTCGCACGGCGCAGGCCGTAGCAAGAAGCCCGGGGCGCCTTCACGGCGGCCCGGGCTTTTTCGTGCCCGGGTTACACCCTCGTGAACTTCACGCCGGTCCCTGACGCCCCTACCTCTCGGTATCCTGGTCCACGCGAAGTGCGGGAGAGCCACCGAAGCGGGCCAGGCTCACTCCGCTTGGTAAGGCACTGAATTAGGGGGCACTGGCTCCGAGCCATCCTGTATCGGCGGCACAGGAGATGACAGAGCGTCGGGACTCGGTGACTGAGCCGGGGCAACTGGGGGCGTTCGTGCAGGCGAAGCAGTGCCTGTGTCCCGAGCAGGCTCAACGGGATGCGGCGGCATTTGAGGCGGTGACGCTGGAGGCTCCTCGCTCGTCGGAATCGGAGCCTTCGCGACCACCTCCCCCTGAGCCGTCACCGCATAGACCTCCCACCAGTCGAGGACACGTCCACTCGGACCGTCACAGCGGTCAAAGCGTTGGTCCACCGCCACGAAGTACAAGCCCGGCGTCGGCCCCGCGAAGACGGAGACGTCCAAGCCCTGCTCCGGACTCGAACACCCCGCGAAGAGGTTTGGAAATGGGTTGGTCCTCACCACCTCACGAATTGCGCCTGCGGCAGCCAACGCGGCACCAGCCTCCATGCGCTCTACGACGGTTCTGGACGAATGCTCATCCGGCCACGGGACTTCACCCTTCCAAGCGGATGCAGGCGCGGCGCACCCTTGAAGCACCGCGACCAACCCTGCCACCGTCAGCGCCTTGCTCATTTTCCCGACCCTAATCACGGAGTAACTGCAATCCCCCGCTACGACATTGGGGGGCCACGTTCCGAAACGGAGGACGAGGAGGAGTGGGAGCACAGATGCCCAGCGTGACCCAGCTGCCCCTGGCGTCGCTCCACTGCTGGACCTCGCCCGTGGGGAAGTAGCGAAGGAAGAGCCGAGTCCCATCCTGGCGCTCCGCCACCAGTGCGGATGCCATCTCGATGACGGAGCCCATGAAGGCTGCTGGAGCAGGGTTTCCAGGTATCAAGCGCACTTCCGCCATGGACACGAAGGGCTTGAACGCGTCTGTAGGCCACACGCTCAAGTCCTGCGACGAAGGTGCCGCGGCACACGGATGGTTGTGGACGAAGCCCACGACCCACACCTGCGAAGATGGATAGTCCTCATCCCTCACTGCGAAGAACGGGCGGCAGGAAGCATGACTCCCCCGAACGGGCTCTGCCACCCGCCAGGACAACGAGTCTCGACCGCCCGCCACGTACACCGTCGAGCAATACTCCGTGGAGAGCCCTACGACGGGACGCCGTGTTCCCGGGTCGCACGCCGTCGCCCCAGGGAGATTCAGCAGCGCTTCCGCCACATCCCGAAGAAGGCTTATTGGGATGGAAGCATCCCCTGTGGGCATCTCGACAGCGGGGACTTCTGACCACGGGCCTCTCGCAACCTCCGCGTCGGAAGCGGTCATTGAGGGGGGAGTGGAACCTGCGCATCCCACCAGGAGGTGGAAAAGCAAAGCGCCAAGCCTGATGGAGCCAGCGGAGGCCATCGGCACGAATTATAGACGCAGTTCAACACACAGAGCGAACACGCACAGGACGCGCAGCGAAAGCGACACACGGTTCGACCTTCGTCGTATCCGCGTCGTCACCTCACGACCGGCAAGTGGCGTTCCAGCGCTTGGCGAAGAACACCAGGCCTCGCCCTTCACAAGCAAAGCCCGACGCCGAGCCCGTCAGCCGACCGTGACCTTCCGCACGCCCCGCGCCTCAAGCAGCGCGGGCAGCCGCTCACGCTGGTCGCCCTGGAGCACCAGCGTGTCGTCCTCCACCACGCCGCCGCAGCCGAGCGAATTCTTCAGCGCCTTGAGCCACACCTCGCGCTGAGCCGCGGGCAGCTCCAGGTGCTCCACCACCGTGACTTCCTTGCCGCCACGGCCCTTGCGCTCCATGCGAACCACCGCGCGCGCGGGGCCCTTGGGTTCTGCCTTCACAGGCGCCTGAGCCACGGGCGCGGCGGGAGCCTGAGGCAAGGCCTCCCGCTGCGCCGCGAGCGCGGCGAACGGGTTGTTGAACGGAGCCGCCGGTGCCGCCGGCGGCTCACCCTTCTTGTCGCGCTTGCCCATGGTGCGGGTGCCGCAGCCTCAGTGGTTGTGGCCCGCGTGGTCGTCGTGGCCGTGGCCATGGCCACCGGCCGGGCGCGGGCGCGGCGGAGGCAGCACGTCGAAGCCAGGGGCGCTCGGGTTCCCGTCCGCCATCACCAGCGCGTAGAGGAACGGCGCGGAGGGCGGTGTCTCGCGGCCGTTCACCAGCACCAGCGGCGTGCCCTGGATGTGGTGGCGCATGGCGTAGCGGGAGTCCTCCTGAATCTTCGCCGCCGTGGCCGGGCTGTTCATGCACACCTCCAGCTGCGAGCGCGGCACCGAGCCCGACGACGCAATCTCCACCGCCCGCTCCGTATCCAGCACGGCCTGCGCGGCGAACATCTTCTCACGCAGCTCCCAGTAGTCCGGCGCGCCCTCCAGGCAGATCTGCGCACGCGCCGCCACGCAGCGCACGCTGGGGGCATCCGGCCCACGGCGCGGAATCGCCGGGTTGCACGCGCCATCCAGCGGGAACTGGCGAGCCTCCAGCGACATCTTCCCTTCGGGAACCCGCTTCTTCAGCGCGGACAGCTCCTCCACCAGCATCTTGCAGTGGGGGCACTTGCTGTCCGTCCACTCGACGATCTTCACCGGCGCGTCCACCGGCCCATAGCGGTGACGCGCGGGCGCCGCGGCGGGCTGCGGCGTCTCGCTGCGGTACGCGGCCAGCGCATCCGCGATGAACTGCTGATGCTGCGGCGGCAACGAGCGCAGGAACTCCTCCAGCGACGCGGGCGGGGGCGGCGGCGTCTGCGGCGTCACGCCCGGCATCGGCGTGCTGGCCACCTGCGGCACGGGCGGCAGCAGCGCGGCACCGGACGCCTCCGACGCCTTGGGCGTGGCCCGGCCGGGAAGCAGCGTCGCCAGGAAGACCGCGGCGGTGACTCCCACCGTCCACTTCAGCGTGGCGCCCCACTCATCCGCGCCGGGCAGCAGCGGCCCGGGCAGGCCCTTCCAGGCCACACCCGCGAAGGCCACCACCAGCGCATAGGTCGCCAGACACGTGGGGCACAGCGCACCCGACTGCGCGCTCGCCACGGCGAAGACCACCACGGACACCAGGCCCGCGGCGGCCACCAGCCGCAGCCCGTTCGCCGCCGGGCGCACCGGACGGCCCGAGCGAGCCCACGCCAGGAACAGCGCGGACAGGCCCACCGCGACCAGACCCCACACGAGGCCCAGGGCCGCCACGGGCAGGCCCACCAGGTCATGCACACGGCTGGCGAAGGCGGAGTTCCACACCGTCTCGCAGTTCACCGTGTCGGAGACGCCGCACACGGTGGAGCCGCCACCGCGCAGGGTGAGCAACTGCATCCACTGGAAGATGGACATGCCACTCTCCGCGAGGCCCAGGACCAGCAGCGCCAGCGCGCCACGAGTCGCCACGGGGGTGGGCGAAGGGGAAGACGTCGAGCTCATGCATGCTCCGGGGGCGGGGACATCAGGACGAGGAGGCGGGCGGCATCGGGGCCGTCGTTGGCGACGCCGTGTTCGGCGCCCGCGGGGGCGAAAATGGCGGCGCCAGGACCGTGGACTTCCTCTTCGGCGCCCACGCGAAAGCGGCAGCGCCCGTCGAGGACGACATACACCTTGTCCGACGTGGCATGGCGGTGGGGCTTCTGGGCCTGTCCCGGCTGGAGGCAGTACACGTCCAGGAAGAAACGGCCGGACTGGAAGACATTGTGCTTCAGGAGCTTCTCCGGTGAGAAGTCCTGGAAGGACGACAGGTGCTTCACATCCATCGTGGCATTCGCTCCTTCGCCTCTATATAGCGACGGACATGGAACCGCTGTCTCTGCATTTTCTTCACGAGAAGGCGGGCGCCCGCTTTGGCGCCGTGGGCGGCCGGGAAACCGTGGCCGGGTATGGAGACTCGGAGGGAGAGTACCGGGCGGCGAAGGCGTCCGTGGCCCTCCATGATGCCTCCTACCGCGAAACCCTCCGAATCACTGGGGAAGACCGGGTCTCTTTCCTACACGGGATGGTCACCCAGGAGGTGAACAACCTGCCAGTGGGCACCGCGGCCTATGCCGCCATGGTTACCGTCAAGGGGGCCATGGTGGCGGATGCCCGCATCCTCAAGCGGGAGTCAGACCTCCTCCTGGATTTGGAGCCCGGCACCGGCGCCAAGGTGCGGGAGTTCCTGGATAAATACCTCATTTCCGAGGACGCCGAGCTGCATGAGGCCACGGGGGAGCTGGCCCTGCTCCGGCTGCTCGGGCCCCGGACGGCGGACGTCCTGTCGGCCGCCCTGGGCAGCCCCCATGCGCCGCTGTCGCACCATGCCGCCCGCACGGCCACGCTGGCCGGGCAAGAGGTGTGGCTGCTGGGGAGCACCGCCATCGAGCCCCATGGGGTCGACGTGTGGGTGCCGCGCGCCAGCCTGGAGGACGCCTGGCGGGCCCTGTCCGAGGCTGGCGCCGCTCACGGCCTGAAGCCCCTGGGCTTCGAGGCCCTGGAGCTGCTCCGCGTGGAGGCCGGCGTCCCCCGGTACGGCCAGGACATGGTGGCCACCACCATTCCGCTGGAAGCCAACCTGGCGAACGCCATCTCCTACAACAAGGGTTGCTACATCGGGCAGGAGGTCATCGCCCGAGCCACCTTCCGCGGCCACATGAACCGCAAGCTGACGGGGCTGCTGCTGGGCGACGCGGACGTGGCCCCTGGCACCGAGCTGCGGCGTGGGGAGAAGAAGGTGGGCTGGCTGACCAGCGTGGTGCAGTCGCCTGTCGCGGGGCAGCGGGTGGCCCTGGGCTACGTACACCGGGACTCGCTGGAGCCGGGCACCGAGCTGACGCTGGCGGCGGGCCCCGCCACGGTGAAGGTGGCGTCCCTCCCCTTCTCCGCGTGAAACAGTCCCAGCATACTGGTGAGCCATGTTCCCTGGCTCACCAAGCACCCTGCTTCGTCCCGCGCTGCTGTTCACGGCGCTGTCCCTCTTCCTGACGGGCTGCTTCAACGTCGAGCAGGACCTCTGGATTGAGCCGGGAGGTTCTGCTCGCCTCGTCGTCGACATGGGGATGCCCAGGTCCGTGACGGCGCTGGCGCGGCTGGGCGGCACGGCGGACGCCCGGGAGGCGCTGCTCGCGCAGGCGCGCGAGGCGGAGAAGACGCTGCGCCAGGACCCGGAAGTCTCCCAGGTGATGCTCCGGGACTACGAGAAGGACGGCCAGGTCCATCTCGTCTACGACGTGACGGTGAAGGACGTCACCCGGCTCCCGGAGCTCTACCGCCGCGCCGCCGAGCAGCACACTCAGGGCCAACCGTCATCGCCGAAGGATGCGTGGGACTTCCGCATCGAGCGCCAGGGCGGGAACTACGTCTACACCCAGCGTTTCAACCCGGAGAAGGCCTTCACCGCGCCGGTCGGCATCGGTGACGAGGCCGCGGAGCAGGCCGCCCAGGAGTTCGCGAAGGGCATGGTGAAGGCCATGCTCGTCAACAACCGCCTCACCCTCCGCATCCACGGCCCTGGCATCGGCGAGACGAACGGCACGGTGAACGAGCAGAAGGACACCGTGGAGTGGAAGCTCAACCTCGCGGAGCTGATGGACGCCCCCGCCGAGGGCCGCGAGTTCCGCGCCGTCATCCACGGCGGCGAGCCGCTCTGGCTGTGGCCACTGGTGCTGGGCGTGCCCATGATGGTGCTGCTGCTGACGATCGCCGCCGCCCGGAAGCGGCGGGGCATCGCCGCCCGATAACACACCCCTGACACACCTGTCACAGCACCCCTGCCGTCGCTGTCCCTCCGCACCAATCATTTCGAAGACTTCGCCTTGGAACGGACCTTGCTGAAGCAAGCGCCCGAGCATGCGACCCACGTCTTCGCTGACATGGCTGTCCTTCATCACCGGCGCGACCGTCATGGCGTCGGAGATGGCGGCGTCACGCCTGATGGCGCCCTACTTCGGCAGCAGCACGCCCGTCTGGGCCGCGCTCATCTCCCTGGTCCTGGGTGGGCTCGCGTTGGGCGCGCATCTGGGAGGCCGCGTGGCGGACCGCTCGGGTCGCCTGACACTGCTGCTGAGCGCGCTCTGCCTCTCCGCGCTCGCCCTGGCCATGTTGCCCTTCCTCGCGCGGGTGCTGCTGCCCGGCGCCACGGCCGCGGTGCTGGGCGGACGCCCCATGGAGGGGTTGGGCCGCGTGGCATTGCTGATGGTGGTGGCGATGCCGCCCCTGCTGGTGCTGGGCGCGGTGGGGCCGTACGTGCTGCGCGTGGGGCTGGCGGGAGTGGAGTCAGCGGGCGCGCATGCCGGACGGCTGTCCTCCGCATCCACGGTGGGCAGCATCACCGGAACGCTGCTGGCGGCCTTCGTCGTGCTGCCGCTGCTGGGCACCGCGCGCACCATGGCGCTCTTCGCGGCGGTGCTGGGGCTCACGGCCTCCTGGCGCCTCGGGTGGCGGTGGCGGCTGCCCGCCGTGGGCGTGCCCATGGTGGCGCTGGCCCTGGGCGCCCACGCCCTGCCCCGCGCCCCCAAGGCCGTGGACGTGGCCGAGTCCCCCTATGCCTTCATCCAGGTGGTGAAGGACGAACATGGCACCCGCTCCCTCGTCTTCGATGAGGGCTACGCGGTGCAGAGCGTCCACCGGCCTGGCCTGCCTGTGCGCGGCGAAGTCTTCGGGCACTACCTGCTGGTCCCCGCCATGGCCCAGGCAGCGCCTCGAGCGCCTCGGGTGCTCGTCCTGGGCCTGGGCGCGGGCACGAGCGCCCGGGGCCTGCGGGAGACGTACCCCGGCGTGGAGGTGGTGGGCGTGGAGCTGGACGCGGAGGTGGTGCGGCTGGGCCGTGCGCACTTCGACCTGCCCCCCGAGGTGGAAGTCCACGTCGGAGACGCGCGCGCCTTCCTCGCGAGCGACACCCGCCAGTACGACGTCATCCTGGTCGACGCGTTCCGCTTCCCCTACGTCCCCTTCCACCTGACGACGCGCGAGTTCGCCGCCGCCGTGGCCGCGCGCCTGAAGCCCGGTGGCGTGGCGTGCTTCAACGTGGGGCGCTACGCGCAGGAGCGCGCGGTGGTGGAGGCCGTGGGCGCCACGCTGGCCACCGTCTTCCCGGAGGTCCGGGCCGCCGACGCGCGCAACCACAGCAACACGCTGCTCTTCGCCGGAGCCCCCGGGCTCGCGGAGCGGCTCGCGGAACGCACACCGTCGCTTCCCGCCTCGCTGCGCCCGCTGGCGGAGCGCGTGGCCGGGGAGTTGGAGCCAGTGCCCGAGGGCGAGCCGCTGACGGACGACCGGGCCCCGGTGGAGCTGCTCACGGACGCCATCCTCCTGCGAGCCCTGTCGAGCGGGAAGGACCTCCAATGAAGCGCCTGCCCGCGATGCCGGAGTTCCTCGCGCCGCTGCCCCTGTTCGCGGTGGCGCTGATGGCGGTGAATGACCGCTGGCTCAAGCCCACCTTCCACAACGCCCTCACCGGCAAGCTGTCCGACGTCGCCATCTGCTTCTTCCTCCCGCTCTACGTGTCCGCGCTGCTGGCGCTGATGACGCGCTGGCCCAGGGCGCGCAGGGTGGCCGTGGGCGCGAGCTTCACCGCGTGCCTCTACACCGCGCTCAAGGTCTCCCAGCCCGCGGCGGACCTCTTCTGTGAGCTGCTGCGCCCTTTGGGCTTGCCGCTCGGCATCCGGAGCTTCCGAGCCTGGGCCGACCCCACCGACCTCGTCACCTTGCCGCTTGTCTGGGCGGCGGTGCGTTACAGCCGCGCCGCCGCCCGTGAACCGTCGTCCCTCCCCGCCTCACCCTCCACTGGAGTCAGCTCGTGAAAGTCATCCTGATGAACCTCGCGGCCACGGCCGCGCTCGCCACCACGGCGGTGCTGCTCGTCGCGGACTCGGGAGGGAAGGGCTGCCACCAGCCCGCCCAGAGCGTCACCTTCGACGTGGGCCACAACACGTGCGGAGCGCCGGGCATCCTCCGGGTGAGCACCCCCCAAGACACCTGCCGCCTCGACGTGGAGGCGGAAGAACGAACGGGCCTGCCCATGACGGGGGACGTCTACGACGGCAACGTGGACCTCCGCCAGGGAGACAACTGGTACCTGGCGGACATGAACGTCGCCATCACCGTGGACGCGGATGGTGGGACGCTGCCCGGCGACGTGGGCAGCGGAACAGTGGTCGAGGTCAACCGCGCGTGCGAAGTCCTGCGCGAAGGCGAGGTCCTCCGGCTGAAGTGCACCGCGCGCAGGGCGGACCTCGCCAACGAGCCGGTGAGCGCCTGCGAGGCCGTGCTCACCCCGCGCTGAGGCCCCCGGCGGCCAGCACTCCCACGCAGCCGCCGCCCAGCACCAACCACGCGGAATTGACGCGATAGCGGATGAGCAGCACGGCGGCCACGGCCGCCAGTGCCACCGGCAACGGGCTCACCAGCACGGTCCGCCCCAACTGCCACGTCACCACCGCCATCAGCGCGAGCGACGCCACGTTGACGCCGTCCAGGAAGGCGCCGGCCACCCACGAGCGACGCAGGCGTGGCACCAGCGGTCCACTCAGCGCCACGAAGACGAAGGCGGGCAGGAAGATGCCCGCCGTGGCCACCACCGCGCCGGATGGGCCGCCCATCACGTAGCCGATGAAGGTGGCCGTGGTGAACACGGGCCCCGGCGTCACCTGCCCTACCGCCACCGCGTCCAGCAACTGGGCTTCGGTCAGCCAACCGTAGCGCTCCACCAACCCGGTGCGGAGGAAGGCCAGCAGCACGTAGCCGCTGCCGTACAGCACCGAGCCCACCTTGACGAAGAAGAGGAAGAGGCCGTGCAGGGTGAAGGGGGCGGCGGCCGTGGCGGTGGCGGCCCCCAAGGGCAGCAGCGGCCACAGCGGCGCCACCCCCGTCCGAGGCGCGCCTGGCCGTTGTCGTTCCATGCCGCGCCACGCGAGCACGGCGAGCCCCGACAGGAGCAGCAGGAGCAGCTCATTGACGCCCATGAACGCCGCCGCCACGGCAGCCGCTCCCACGCTGGCGGCCAGCGGTGTCCGCACGACGGTGCGCAGCAGCCCCCAGAGCGCCTGGGCCACCACGGCGATGATGACGGCCTTCACGCCGTGCAACACGGCGTCCACCTTCGGCAGCGTTCCGAAGCGCGTGTACGCCCAGGCGATGGCCGCGACCATGAAGAAGGCGGGGAGGATGAAGCACGCACCCGCCACCAGCAGGCCGGGCCAGCCCGCGCGCCGATGGCCGATGTGGATGGCCAGCTCCGTGGAGTTGGGCCCCGGAATCAGGTTCGTGGCGCCGAGCAGGTCCACGAACTCCTCGCGCGACAGCCAGCCGCGGCGGCGCACCACCTCGTCCTCCATCATCGCGATGTGAGCCGCCGGCCCGCCGAAGGCGAACGTCCCCAGCCGGAGGAACAACCCCGCCAGCTCCCGCAGCGCGGTGACACGGTCCACCGGCGAAGCGGGAGACGAGGGAAGACCACCCTGCGGGGACGAGGAGGGACTCATGGGAATCGAGTGTCCCACGCCGCGCTTCCGGCGACCGCGCCCACGACAGGCGCGGTCGCCACACCGGACTCAGGCGGGAACCGCGTCCGGCTGCCGGTCGGCCTGGGCGGCCTGGAAGGCGGGCAGCGCCTGGCACTCGGCTTCGATGCGCAGCAGCGTGGGGTACGGCGACAGGTCCACGCCGAAGCGGCGCGCACCATAGAGCTGCGGCACCAGGCACACGTCCGCGAGCGACACCGCATCCCCGACGCAGAAGCGCCCCATCGTGGACTGCACCGCCGCCTCCAGCGCCTCCAGGCCCCGCGTGTTCCAGTAGGCCGACCACGCCTTGTCGTCCGCGCTCAGCACCTGCTTGACGTGCTGCATCACGGACAGGTTCTGCAGGGGCTGGATGCCGGAGTTCACCATCTCCGCCAGCATCCGGGCCTTCGCCCGGAGGAACGCGTCAGCGGGCAGCAGCGCGGGCGCCGGGAAGCGCTCCTCCAGGTACTCCAGCACCGGCAGCGACTGGGACAACCGGCGCACCGAGCCATCCGCCTCCGTCCACTCCAGCGTGGGCAGCGTGCGCATGGGATTGATCGCCCGGTACGCGGCGCTGTTCTGCTCGCCGCCGTCCTTCACCAGGTGCACCGGCACGTACTCGAACGCCAGCCCCTTCAGGTGCAGGCCGATGCGCACCCGCCAGGACGCGGACGAGCGCCAGTAGCTGTAGAGCCGAAGGCCCTTCATGGAACCTTCACCACCTTCTGGGAGATGCGGCCGAACACGCTGCGGCCCTCGGCGTCCGTCATCTCGATGTCGATGGTGTCGCCCGGCTTCATGAAGGGCGTCTTGGGCGCGCCCTGCTCAATCGTCTCAATCATCCGGCGCTCGGCGAGGCAGGAGATGCCGCGCTCGCGGTCCGCGTTGGACACGGTGCCGCTGCCCAGGATGGTGCCCGCCGTGTAGCTGCGCGTCTTGCACAGGTGCTGGATGAGGTCGAAGAAGGAGAAGTGCATCTCCGGACCCGCGTCCGTGTCGCCCACCTGCTGCCCGTTGAGCACCGAGCGCAGCCGCAGGTGGATGCGCCCGTCGCGCCAGGCCGCGCCCAGTTCGTCCGGCGTCACCGCGAAGGGGCTGAAGGCCGTGGCCGGCTTGCTCTGGAAGAAGCCGAAGCCCTTGGCCAGCTCGTTGGGGATGAGGTTGCGCAGGGACACGTCATTGGCCAGCATCAGCAGCTTGACGTGCGGCGCCGCGTTCTCCGCCTTCGTGCCCTGGGGCGTGTCGCCCAGGATGGCGCAGACCTCGCCTTCGAAATCCAGACCCCAGGCCTCGTCGGCCAGGGGGATGTCGGCGGTGGGCGCCAGGAAGTCCCCGGAGCCGCCCTGGTACACCAGCGGGTCCGTCTTCAACGTCTCCGGGGGCTCGGCGCCGCGCGCCTTGCGCACCAGGATGACGTGGTTGAGGTACGCGCTGCCGTCCACCCATTCGTAGGCGCGAGGCAGGGGCGCGTGCAGGGCGCTGACGTCCAGCGGGCGGCTCTGCACCGTGCCCGCCTCCAACTGGGCGTCCAGCGCGCGCAGCTGGGGTTCCTTCGTCTCCCAGTCGTCCAGCGCGGCTTGCAGCGTGAGCGCCACGTTGGTGGCCAGCGCATAGGCCGTGTTGTCCCGCTTGACGACGATGAGGCGGCCGTCACGGGTTCCGTCCTTGAGCGTCGCGAGCTTCAATGCCGGGCTCCCCGGCGGCCTCTGAGGAAAATAGCCGGGCCGCCTCGTGTGTCCGGGCTTTTCCGACGGAGATTCCGGGGTGTCAAGCAAGACGGACACGCGCCACCGGAGAAAAGCGAACGGCCGACACGTGGCGAAAAAAGAGCGCACGGGCGGAACCGGCCGCCCGTGCGCTCCTTGCTGCTTCAGTCACTCACGCCCGGAGCGGATTCACGACCTCGGGGCAGTGCCAGTACGTGTACTCGCAGGCCTCCTGCTCGGCATCGCAGGGCACCTGGATGATGGTGATGGCCTCGCACGGATGGCGCGGAGCCTTGCTCTGGCCTCCACCCCTCGTGCGGCCTTCGTCAGGGACCGCTCCCTGGGTCTCCAGCGCGTCCTTCGCGTCTGGAGGTGGCGTCACCCCCGCCGGATGGACGGGAGCGGATGCGCCCTTCGCCGGGCCTCCCCGGCCCTTTCGAGAAGTCCCGCGCGAGTCCTGACGCGACTCCTGCGTGGACGCCACCGGCGGCGCCGACACCACCGGCAGCAGGCCCGGGGCGGCGCCCAGCACCGCGCCCAGGACGTACAACTTCGTGTTCATGAAACCCCCTTGCCGGGTGCAGCCGCCGGCGCGCCCCTTCGGCGCGCCGGTACCGGAGCAGCGGCAGGGACGTCAGTACCAGGTGGGTCTGACATTCCCTGCCCTTCCGGACAGGGCCGGGAAGGTGCCGCCAGGATGC
This sequence comes from Myxococcus sp. AB056, assembly GCF_006547365.1. Taxonomy (NCBI): domain Bacteria; kingdom Pseudomonadati; phylum Myxococcota; class Myxococcia; order Myxococcales; family Myxococcaceae; genus Myxococcus; species Myxococcus sp. AB056. The sequence continues at coordinate 14,023 of NZ_VHLB01000011.1, forward strand.
CCCATCCGCCCTCCCGCTCTAGACGTGTCACCGCCTGCGGCTAGGATGGCGCGCCCGCCCGGAGCCCGTCACCGTCATGCCATTCCAGATCACCGTTCACTCGCAGGACCGCATCCTCGAGGTTGTCTATCCCCCGCAAGTCACGACCGCGGACCTGGCCGAGTACCTGGCCGACGTGAAGAAGGCCATCAACGACCTGGCCGGTGAGTGGTCCGCCCTGGTGGACCAGTCCCAGCTCCGGGTGATGCCCAGCGACGTGGTGACGGCCATGGCCAGCCTCAACGCCTTCGCCCAGCTCCACGGCATGAAGCGCTCCGCCCGGGTCGTCAGTGACGCCCCCTCCGGGCTCCAGGCCTGGCGGATGACAAAGCGCGCCATGCTGAGCATCCCCACCCGCACCTTCGAGACGCGGGGGGAAGCCCTCCAGTGGCTGCGCGACCCCGACGCGGACTGAGGCGCGCGCGAACTGTCCGCCAGCAGACAGCAGGAACGCCTTTTTTCACATATATTGCGGCAGCCCGCCCCCGACGGGGCTGGGCCTCACATCTCCCGTAGGAGTGGTTGTCTCATGCGTATCCCCCGGACCGACGCCCGCAGGAAGCTGCTCGGCGCGCTGTTGTGTACCTTCTCCGTCGCGGCCTGTGGACCGGCTTCGGAGGGCGAGCCCGCTGGCAGCGGCTCCAGCGAGCAGCCCGTCGTCTATGGCAACGATGACCGGATGGACGTGTACGCGCACCCCGACGCCACCCTGCGGCAGTACGCGATGCAGGCCAGCGCCGTCATGGTCGACCCCTTCGAGATTGACGACTCGGACCCCAACAACGTCGTCTTCACCAGCCTCACGCTGGGCGAGTATGCCGACCTCTGCCCGGGCCAGCGCTTCATCGACGACCCGTCGCCCGGCTACTGCTCGGGCACGCTCATCGACGATGACCTCCTGCTGACCGCCGGCCACTGCGTGGAAACCGCGGCCGACTGCAGGGACTTCAAGTGGGCCTTCAACTTCTACCGGCCTGACGCGAACTCGGTGCAGACCATGACCACGCAGGACATCTTCAGCTGCAAGGAGATTGTCGTGCGGCGGGACAACACCTCCAGCGGCCGCACGCTGGACTACGCCATCATCCGCCTGGACCGTTCGGCGGCGCCGCGCTTCACGCCCGCGCCCATCCGCCCGGGCAACGCCGCCATGACGACGGGCGCCAACGTGGCCGTCATCGGTTCGGGCAGCGGCATCCCGCTCAAGATTGACTCGGGCGGCATCGTCCGCAACGGCCGCGCCAGCACCCTGGACTACTTCACCGCCACCACCGACACCTTCGGCGGCAACTCCGGCTCGGCCGTCTACGACATGTCGAGCCACACCATCGCCGGCATCCTGGTGCGCGGCGAAACGGACTACATCTTTCAGGGCAACTGCCGCGTCGTGAACGAGTGCAGCCAGAACGGCACGGACTGCGGCGGCGAGGACATCACCTACGTCCGCCCGGCCATCGAGGCGTTCTGCGCCGCCCACACCAGCGTCCGGCTGTGCAACACCACGCCGCCGCCGCCGACGTCCTTCGACTTCACGGCCAGCAACACCCAGAACGCCACCGTGAACACCACCCGCCACACGGTGGAGCTCACCGCCGGCCAGAGCATCACCGTGGGCACCTGCGGCCTGACGGGCGCCAGCGCCACCGGTGACACGTGGCTGCGCGTCAATGGCCCCAGCGGCATCGAGGTCGCCTCCAACGATGATGGCTGCGCCACGGGCCGCGGCTCCAAGGTGACTTTCACGGCCGGCGCGGCTGGGAACTACGAAATCATCGCGGGCTGCTACAGCAACACCAGCTGCAGCGGCACGGTGGCGTGGACCATTGGCACGGCGACGCCGCCGGCCACCTCCGGCACGTTCAACTACAGCTCGGTCAACTCCGACAGCGCGCGGCAGAACACCACCAACGAGAACGTCACCCTCACGGCCGGCCAGAGCCTCTCCTTCGGCACCTGCAACGTGGCGGGCGCCTCCGGCACGGGTGACTCGTTCATCCGCCTGTACAACGCCGCCGGCACGCAGGTGAAGTTCAACGACGACGGCGCCGGCTGCGGCTCGCTGTCCCACGCCACCTACACGGTGCCGGCGGGCGCGGGCGGCACGTATCAGATCCGCGCGGGCTGCTACGGCAACACCAGCTGCAGCGGCACGGTGGGCTGGACCGTCCAGTAGTCACGTTCCACCGACGAGGTGGGCACCGCGGGGCGCGTCACTCTTCACGGAGTGGCCGCCCCGCTGTCGCATCTGGCCACCCGCTCGCGGTTGAAGGACCTCTCCGCGGCGCGTTAAAATTCACACATTCGGCCGTTCGGTCCCGGAGCGTGCGTGGTCCTGAGGATTCGACCCGAACAGATGGCGTGCCTCGACACCTCGGTACGCGGCGCCTACGTGAGCAGCGTGGTGCGCTTCCTGAGGACGCAGCTCCCCCGGGAGAGCGCGGACCTGAAGGAGCGGGAGCTGCGCGCGCGGGCCGAGCGCGGCATCGACGCCGCGGCCCGGCATGGCATCACCGCGCGCTGGGACGTGGCCCGCTTCATCGCCTGTCAGCTCTGCCTGGGCGAGCACTTCGACACGGACCCGGCCCATGCCTGGCCCCAGGCCGTGCTCGCGCGGCCGTACCTCACGCCTTCCCGGAAGATGGACTGGATTGAGCGCCATTACCTGCGGCCCCGTCGCGGGCGCTCCCCCACCGTGCCCTGACCCATGCCCTACCTTCCCCTGCGCTGCGACTGGACGCACTTCGCCCCTTCCCAGGAGACGCTCGCCGTCACCTACGACCCGCCGGATGAAGGACGGCTCGTCTCCGTCCAGTTGGAGGTGCGCGACTACGCGGATGCCCTCGTGTACCGCTCGGACGCGCTCGATTGCCGCGGCGGCCCGGCGGCCATCACCTGGTCGGGCGCGCTGAACGTGGGCAATGACGCCATCCAGGAACCCTTCGCCACGCCGCTGAGGGCGCCCTACACGCTCCGGGTCGAAGCCGTCATCGAAGCGGATGCGCGCGAGGACCTGCGCCAGCCCGAGGACCTGCCCAACACCGAGCTGGGCAGCGTGGCGCCCTGCGAGTCCCGGCGTGACGAATCCCTCCCGGAGGAAGAAGCGAGGGAGCTGCCGCTCCCGCCTCCCACCACCGCGCGGGTCAACGTCCTCTACCATTCGGTGGAGGTCGTCCGCGGACCCTGGCTGGCCACCGGCGAGGTGTTCGTCCGGGGCACCGCCGCCAGCATCTGCCACAAGCTCAACCAGCTCGGGTACTACGCCGGCCCTCCGGCACGCGCGGCGGCCACCCCGGACCTGCTGGACAAGGCCAAGGAGCGCTTCCGTCGCAACCACGGCGACCTGCGAATCATCCCCGCGCCCACGAACGACGATTTCGAGAACGCGCTGGACGGCGCGCTGGGGCACGCCCATGGCGCACGGCCGACGCTGGTCGATGACCAGAGCAACCCCGTCCCGGAAGGCACCGCGATTCCAGGAGGGAATGGAGCGCCGCTGCGCGTCTACGTGGAGGCCGTGGGCTTCGACGAGGACCTCGCCAACCAGACCGACGAGTTCATGCGGCAGATTCCTTCCAACCGGGGCAATGCCGCCATCGACTGGAGCACGCTGCACAACAAGACGCGGAGCGAGGCCGGCAAGCTCAACCGCCCGCTCGTGCCGCTCGAAGCGGTCATCTACCTCAAGGGCCATGATGGAAGCCGCGTCGCCGCCCCCCAGGCCGTGGGCGCGGTGCGGGTGGACTGGTCCGCGCTCGAGCCGGGCGAGGACGTGTCGCACCTGCCCTTGAATCACGACCTGCACCTGGGAACCCGGGCCTACGTCAACCGCGTCCTCGGCAGCGACTTCGTCGACCTCGCGGGCGACGGTGGCACGAACTGCCCCGTGGCCTACGGCGGCATCCGCACCAAGGACGGCAACTTCCGCAACCCCTTCTGGCGGGAGCCCCAGTCCTATGCCCCCTACGCAACGCCCACGGAGGACGCCAGGGCCAAGAAGCTCTGGGTCCCCGCATTCACGGACGGCGCCGCGCATCCGAACCGCGTGGGCCGCTCGGGCATCTACCTCCAACCGTCACTGATTGCCGGCGACCGATACCAGGTGCGCGCGCGGCTCAGCTACGCGGGCCGCGGCAATGCCATGCAGCTCGAGGCCGCCAACCCCGTCTGCCAGTACGAGACGAAGCCCATCGTCGTCTGGCGCCGGGTGGAGGTCTTCGGCATCGTGGGCTGGCCGCTGCGCAACCACGGGAACCTGCCGCAGAAGTGCCGGGACCGCTACGCGGAGGCCTACCTGGAGGTCGACTTCTCCCACACGCAGTACCGGCGCATCTCCCAGGTCATCAACGACACGGACTACTCGGACTGGTTCACCCACATCCGGAGGCACGTCAAGCCGTCCGTCGCCAGCGTCGTTGGCCTGCTGGACACCACGCACGTGCATGACGCCAGCCCCGTCGTGCGGCTCCGCCCTGACGTGGAACTCAGCGCCAACCAGAAGAACAACATCTGGTTTTTCGTCAGCGACATGTTCAACGAGCTGGTCAGCGCGGCGAACGTCCGCAGCGCCGGCGGATTCCTGCTGTCGCGCATCTCCGACAGACTCCGCACGGGGGATGCGCCCTGCGGCGGCATCGTCATGCTCGAATACAAGCTGTCGGATGACATCGTGGACGCGCTCAGGACGTCGGACGCCGGAGAGGTACCCACGACCTCCAACGGCAACGGCGACCTGCTGGGCATCATCGACCAGAGCGTGGATGCGAACCCCGACTTCGTCTTCACCCACGAGGTGGGCCACTGCTTCTGGTTGACCCACCACGAGGCCTCCTCGGGCGTGGTTCCCCAGCACCACGACCCGCTCGACCACAACTGCATGATGAGCTACCCCGACTGGGAGCAGAAGCGGCCGCAGTACCCGCATCATGCGCCGGCCCGCTTCGACCCGCACTTCTGCGGCAAGTGCAACCTCAAGCTGCGGGGCTGGGACATCACCCACGACGACATCCTGGCGCTCGATCCGCCCGCTCCGGTCGACCAGCTCAGCACCCTCTTCTATTACGACCGCGCGGACCCCGGGCTGCAGTGGAACGTCGAGCTGGGGCACGTGCGCAACGCCTTCGCCCTTGCCTCACGGGGTCCGTTCCGTGAGCGCTTCTTCGACCGGGACGCGAACTTCGACACCTGGGTGAACCAGCTCGGCGACTGCGACATCTACCACCACGTCACCCACGGGAACGTGCGCTGCTCGAAGCACGCCATGCGCCTCGCGTCCATGGACATGGCCTACCCCCGCTACCCGACGTGGTGCCGGAATGACCCGTCCAAGGTGGATGGCCTGGCGGCCAAGGAGGAGAAGCTCTGCATGGAAACCGGCTTCGACCCGGTCGCGCTCACCCAGTGGGCGAAGGAGTCACTCATCACGCCGAAGCTGGGCTGGAGCCTCTTGAGCCCCGACCACACGCTGAGAAGCGTCATCCAGTGGACCGTGGACGACAACGACAGCAGCCGCGACGTCGAGTTCACCTACGAGGCCATCGAGCAGGCCTTCAAGCGCGGCAAGAAGCCGCCCCGGCTGCTCGCCTTCTTCAGCTCGTGCCTGATTGGCTGGGAGCATCACTTCGCCCGGCTCTTCATCAACCATGGAACGCCCTATGTCATCGCGTTCCGCAGCCGCTACCAGACCTCCCAGGCCCTGCCCTTCAGCCAGGAGTTCTACCGCATCCTGGCCCTGGGCAAGCTCGAGCCGCAATTCATCCACCGCGCGTTCCAGACCGCGGCGACGGGCAACCCCCACGCCGAGCCCTGCCTGTTCACGAAGGACAACATCCTCCGCTGCGTCGCGAAGACCAAGGCGGGCGAGGCGGAGTTCCACGACGTCAAGTGGGACTCCAAGGAGTTCTACGAGCCGCGCTTCCCCACCACGCAATGACGCATGGACCTCAAGCGAGCCCCACCCCACCCTTGACAGTCCCGAGTCCCAGGTCTAACGCAAGGCGCCATGAGCACTCCCCAGTTCCCGCCCTCTCCGACGCGCGCCATCAGCAGTGACGGCCCCTTCCGAGCCCTGCTGCTGGAGAACATCCACCCGTCCGCGGGGGAGATGCTGGCCGCCGAGGGCTTCCAGGTGGAGCGCGTCTCGTCCGCCCTCAAGCCGGACGAGCTGGCGGAGCGGCTGAAGGGGGTGCACCTGCTGGGCATCCGCAGCAAGACGACGGTGCCGCTCGCGGCGCTGGAGCACGCGGAGAACCTGCTGGCCATTGGTGCCTTCTGCATCGGCACCAACCAGGTGGACCTGACGTCCGCCAACACGCACGGCGTCCCCGTCTTCAACGCGCCCTTCAGCAACACGCGCAGCGTGGCGGAGATGGTGATTGCGGAAATCATCGTCCTGACGCGGCAGCTCTTCGACCGCAGCCGGGAGGTCCACGCGGGCCAGTGGCGCAAGGTGGCCACCGGCAGCCATGAGGTGCGCGGCAAGACGCTGGGCATCATCGGCTATGGCCACATCGGCTCGCAGCTGGGCGTCATCGCCGAGGCACTGGGCATGCGCGTCCTCTACTTCGACGTGATGACCCGGCTGCCGCTGGGCAACGCGCAGCCGGCCATCACCCTGGAGGAGCTGCTCGGCGCTTCCGACTTCGTCACCCTCCACGTGCCCGCGCTGCCCACCACGCACATGATGATGGGCGCCGAGCAGATTGCCCAGATGAAGAAGGGCGCGTGCCTCATCAACGCCAGCCGCGGCACGGTGGTGGACATCGACGCGCTGGCGCGGGCGCTCCAGTCCAAGCACCTGGGCGGCGCCGCGGTGGACGTCTACCCGGAGGAGCCGGAGAGCAACTCGGACGGCTTCGTCACCGCGCTCCAGGGCCTGCCCAACGTGGTCCTCACGCCGCACATCGGCGGGTCCACGGAAGAGGCGCAGGCCTCCATCGGCAAGGAGGTGGCCACCAGCCTGCTGAAGTACTTCAAGGCGGGCGCCAGCACGGGCGCGGTCAACTTCCCGCACATCGAGGCGCCGCTCATCCCGGGCACGCACCGCATCCTCAACGTGCACCGCAACATCCCGGGCGTGCTGCGCGACATCAACCGCATCGTCTCCGACCTCAACGCCAACATCCACGCCCAGGTGCTCAGCACGGACGCCAACATCGGCTACCTGCTGATGGACCTGGACCAGGACGTGTCCACCCCGGTGTGCGAGGCCATCGCCGGGCTGGAGACGGACATCAAGACGCGCATCCTGTCCTGATGTCCGGCGCCCTCAGGCATCCACGACCTTGCCCGGGTTGAGGATGCCTCGAGGGTCCAGCGCCCGCTTGAGGGTGCGCAGCAGGGCCAGCTCCGCCGGCGCGCGTGAGTAGCCCAGGTAGTCCTTCTTCAGCAGGCCGACGCCGTGCTCGGCGGAGATGCTTCCGCCGTGCTTCTGCACCAGCGCGAACATGGTGGGGTCCGCCTGCTTCGTGTGGGCCAGGAACTCCGCCTTGTCCATGGCGTCCGGCTTCATCACGTTGACGTGCAGGTTGCCGTCGCCGATGTGCCCGAAGAGGCAGATTTCCCAGCCCGGGTAGCGCGCGCTGAAGATGGCCTCCAGCTCCGCGCAGAAGGCCTCCAGCCCCGCCACCGGCAGGGAGATGTCGTTCTTGTGCGGCAGGCCGGTGGCGGAGAGGCTCTCGCTGATGCCCTCGCGCAGCGCCCACAGCTCGGCCGCCTGCGCCGCGCCCTGGGCCTGGACGCCGTCCGTCACCAGCTCGCGCTCGAAGAGCGAGCCCAGCCAGCCCTCCACCGCCGCGGCGTCCTTCGCCTCCGCCTCCAGCAGCACGTAGCACTCGCTGGGCGTCTCGAAGGGCGGGCGCAGCTTGCGGTGGCGGCTCAGGCGCGCCATGCACCGGTCGGTGAAGAACTCGTAGGCGGAGATGCTGAAGGCGTTCTGCCGGCGCGCGTCGCGGAACAGCCGCAGCACGGCCGCCACGTCCGGCACCGCGAAGAGGAACACGTCCTGCTTGCCGGGGAGCTGGGTGAGCTTGAGGGTGGCCTCGGTGATGACGCCCAGGGTGCCCTCGCTGCCGATGAAGAGCTGGCGCAGGTCGGTGCCGGTGTTGTTCTTCTCCAGCGCGCCATTGAGCTCCAGCACTTCTCCCTGGGCGGTGACGACCTGGAGCCCCAGCACCCACTGGCGCGTGAGGCCGTAGCGGATGACCTTCACCCCGCCCGCGTTGGTGGCGATGTTGCCGCCCACCGTGCTGGAGCCCTTGGAGGCGAAGTCCACCGGCCAGGTGAGGCCGTGCTCCGCGCAGTGGTGGTGGACGGCCTCCGTCACCGCGCCCGCCTGCACGCGCACCGTGTTGCCGAGCAGGTCCACCGGCCCCATGCGCGTCATGCGCTGGAGGGACAGGACCAGTTCGCCCCGGGCCGCCACCGCGCCGCCTGCCAGCCCGGTACGGCCGCCGGAGGGCACCACGGCGATGTGATGCTGGTGGCACAGGGCCAGCAGCCGGGCGACCTCGTCCGTCGTCCGGGGAAGCGCTACCGCGGCGGGGGCGGGCGTGTAGACGCGCGTCCAGTCACGGCCGTACTCCTGGAGTTCGCCTGGCTCCCGGGTGAGGAAATCTACGGGGAAGCCCTCGGTGATGGCCTGGAGGAAGTCGGCGGGGAGCGCGGCGGTGGACATGCCTCTAGGCGTATTGCAGCCAGACGGCTGTGACAAGGTGCAGCACAGGGCGCGTTGGCGCCGAATCCGCCAAGGAATCGAAGGGAGGGCGTATAGGGCGTGGGCCCATGGCGGAATCCGCCCGTTTTCAGCCCCTCCGCGAGGAACCCCTTATGCCGAAATCCCTGTCCCGGTGCATCCAGGCCCTTCCCCTGCTCGCGGCCCTGTTCGCGGCCTCCACCGCGGTGGCGGAACGGGCTGAAAACGGCCGGGAATACGTCTTCACGACCGTGGATAGCTACACCGTCCGGCTCGAAGGCACCATCGAGATAACGGGCGTGCTCCAAGGCGAAGAATCTCCCCGAACGCTGACCTTCTCGGCGCCAAACAACACCCAGAACAGTGCGGTGGCGTACCGCGACCGCTGCGACCGACTGGCCCTGCTCGCCATGAGCAAACCTGGCGCCTACCTGTTCACCACGTCGTCGGGAGGCAGCATCAGTTACAACCAATTCGCCTGCAACCTGACCCGCGTCCCCTAGCACCGCACGTCGATGGCACGAACGGCGCCCATGGGGACGAACCGAAAGACGTGGCTGGTGTTGACGCTGACCGTGGCGGGACTCCTCGCGGGGTGTTCTCCGGAATCAGGCCCCACGGAAGAGGACGCGGACGGGGACGGTGTCTCGGACGCGGCCGACTGCGCGCCCGGCGATGCGAGCCGGTGGCGGCTCCTGGAAGGCTCCGCGGACGATGACCGCGACGGCGTGGGCGCAGGCGCGATGCGCGAGGTCTGCGCCGGCGAGCGCCTCCCCGAGGGCTGGAGCCAGCAAAGCGGCGACTGCGCTCCGGGCGACGCGACCCGCTGGCGGGAGCGGGCCGGGCTCTATCCTGACCAGGACGGAGACGGAGCGACCGCGGAAGGCCCGGTGACGGGCTGCGTGGGCGACACGCTCGTGGGCTACCGCGAGCAACCCGGCACGCCGGACTGCGACGACAACGCCCCCCGCTTCGCCGCATCCATCCAGCTCTGGCCGGACGCGGACTTCGACGGCATCGGCAACGGCGAGCCCATCTCCCACTGCGCGGGCAGGGACCTGTCCCGGGGCTACGCTGCGGTCGACGGCGACTGCGCACCCGACGACCGCGCGCGCTCGACGTGGCGCGACTACACTCACCGGGACGCGGACGGCGACGGCTTCACCGTGCCCGAGGAAGGCCGGGTCTGCTCCGGCATGACATTGCCCGCCGGCTACGCCCTGGAGGCGCGCGGCCTGGATTGCGACGACACGAACGCCGCATGGTGGCAGGACCGCACCGTCTACGCGGATGTGGACGGAGACGGCTTCGGCAGTGGTGACCCCGTCATGCGGTGCACGGGCCGCACGGCGCCTCCCGGCTACGCGCTGGACTCCGTTGACTGCGCGCCGGAGGACTCCACGCGGTGGCAGTGGCGCTCCTATGCCCACCGGGACTCAGACGGTGACGGCGACACGGTGCCCGAACAGGGCGTGACCTGCAGCGGCGCGGCGCTTCCTCCGGGCCATGCCCCGTGGCCCACCGGCCATGACTGCGACGACCGCGATGCCACCGCCATGGTGACCTGGCACGTGTATTCCGACGATGACGGGGACGGCTTCGGCACGGGCACGCGGCAGACCTTCTGCGCGGGCCGGCAGATTCCCTCTGGGTACTCGGCGGTGAACACTGACTGCGACGACACGGCCCCCCTCCTCTGGCGGCTCCTGGCCTACTCGCACCGGGATGCGGACGGTGACAGCTTCACCGCGCCGGAGGTGGGCACGGTGTGCTGGGGCATGGCGCTGCCGCCCGGCCATGCCACCACACCACGAGGGAATGACTGCGACGACGCGGACCAGAGCATCCACACCACCGTCCAGGCCTGGACGGATGCAGACGGGGACGGCGTGGGCGCGGGAGACGCGGTCGCGCTGTGCACGAATGGCACGGTGCCCGCGCCGTGGTCGGCCCAAGGGACGGACTGCGCGGCGGAAGACGCGGCGCGCTGGCGACAGGCAGCCTACGCGCATGTGGACCGGGACGCGGATGGGCACACCCACCCCGAAGCAGGAACCGTGTGCACCGGTGCGTCACTTCCCGAGCCCTACTTCACCCAGGCCACGGGTAACGATTGCGATGACACGGACGCCGCGCTCTACCGGAACGTTGTTCTCTACCCCGACATGGATGGCGACGGCGTAGGCACCTCGCCCCGCACGATTCCCTGCATCGGCGCACAGACGCCCCTGGGCTTCTCCCTCAAGGGATACGACGTGGACGACTCGGACGCGTCCATCCAGGAGGACCCCGAGGACGACCTGATGTTGGAGCTCATCCTCGACTAGACGCAGACGCTGGCAACGCCAGACGCACTTTGAATAACAATTCCCAGTGGGCGACAGGTGGCTGCCACAGGCTTTATTCCTCGTCGAAGGACTCCTCCCGCCCGAGGAGCGCCTCCCCCGCACACACTGGAAATCCGATGATGCGTCTCGCAAGAACCTCATGGCTCTGGGCCCTCCTCCTGGTCCTTTCCGCCTGTACCCCTGACAGTCCCACCCCCACGCCCGACGCCGGCACGCAGCCACACGACTCAGGGACACAGCTCGGCCGCGTGACAGGGCAGGCCCTCCTCGAAGGGGAGAGCCACCATGAGGGCACCACCGTCATCCTCTCCGGCGTGCGCGACAGCGTGTCCACGGACGCGCAAGGCCGCTTCACGTTCGACAACGTCCCCGCGGGAACGCACACCGTGGAGGCCCATCGGGACCACTACCAGCGGGCCGGGGACACGCTGGAGGTCCAGCCAGGTCAGACGACGTCGGTCGACCTGTCGCTGAGCCGCCACCAGGAAGCCCTGGTGCTCGAGGCGCCCGCCCTCACCGTGCAGCGAGGCCACCTGAAGCTCACCGGCTCCGGCTTCGGCGAGACGCGTGGCACCTCCCGCGTCTCCATCGGCGGCGTGGACGCCGAGGAGTACCTGTCCTGGTCGGACACGGAGGTGGTGGTGCGCGTGCCAGGGAGCGTTGTGCCCGGCGAGCAGGAGGTCGTCGTCACGCCTGGCCTGGATTGGAAGCCCGCCGCTACCGCGTCGCTGCGAGTGCTCCGACAGCGGACCCTCGCGTATGCGGCCGACTGGGGCATTGGCGTCCTGCCGAACAACACCGTCACCGTCTGGGGCTCGGCCGACTCCCTGAATGATGTCACTCCGACGCCGGCGGGGCTTTCCGATGTCGTCAGCGTGGGCGCGGGGACGACCTTCGCCGTGGCCCTGCAGGCGGATGGAACCGTAGTCAAGTGGGGAGGCCCCGACCCCGTCCCGGTGCCCGCGGGCCTGTCGGACGTCGTGGACATCAGCGCGAACGGAGTCCTGGTCCTCGCGCTCAAGCGAGATGGGACGGTCGTGGCCATCGGTGCGGAAACCGACCCGCAGACGCATGTCCCTGAAGGGCTTCAGGACGTGGTCGCGGTGTCCGCGGGGGCGTACCACGGCATGGCGCTCAAAGCGGACGGCACCCTCACCGTCTGGGGGCAGGACGTGTTCGACCTCCTCGTCGTCCCGGCGGGCCTGGATGACGTCGTGGCCATCGCCAACACGAGCAGCAGCGCACTGGCGCTGCGGGCGGACGGGACCGCGGCCGTCTGGGGATTTGGCGCGGCGTACTACGACCTCGCGCTCACCCCGGACCTCAGCGACGTCGTGGATGTCGCGGCAGGCGAACACCACTACATGGCGCTCCGGTCCAACGGCACCGTCGTCGCCTGGGGGAACAGCGCCTTTGGCCAGACGACGCTCCCCGCGGGATTGACGGATGTCGCCGCCGTCGCGGGCCAGGCCTTCAACAAGAGTCTGGCGCTCCGGCACAACGGCACCATCGCGGCCTGGGGAGACACCACCTCTGCCGGGAAACTGCCTCCGCCGGGCCTGGTCCTCCGCGTCCCTGCCCGGTAGACCCAAGCCGCTCCTCCGGCGCCTCACCTCGGGCGCCGGAGCGGCAAGTATTCCAAGGAATACAGGTTGCACATGGAGTCATGCGGAGGAACACTCCGGCATGCTCGCAATCCAACGGAGAGACGCGGCGATGACAGCTCCCGTCCAGCTCGACGCGCCCGACATCCAGGATGTGGTGCGGAGCCGAACGTTGGGGCTGGCATATGTCGGCACGGTGTTGGTGGTGGCGCACAACGCGCAGCCACCGGCCCCCGACGACTGGGCGCGCTACTGCGAGCTCATCGCGCGTCACCAGGACACGGCCACCGGGCAGCTCGTCCTGGCCGAAGGGCCCGGGCCCAATGCCACCCAGCGGCAACAGGCGCTCAACCAGGTGCCCAAGGACTACGTCATTCCGCCCACGGCGGTGTTCACCGAGTCCCCACTGGTCCGCGGCGTCGTGACGCTCTTCAACTGGTTCAGTCCCCGGGCCATGCGCGCCTTCATTCCGGGGGACGTCCCGGGCGCCGCGCGGCACCTGGGCTTGAGCGAGGAACAGGTGCGGCGGCTGGTGGACATCGGCAAGACGGTGCGGCCGGAACTGCAGTGACACGCACCGGCTACGGCTGGGTGCCCTGCTGGATGCGCAGCTCCCGGATGCCCTTGAGGATTCGGGGCGCCGTCAGCAGCATGTTCTGGTTGAGGAGCTTGCCGTCCACGGGGGTGCAGCTTCCCGACACACATGCGGTGTACGCGGGGCACGGTGACTCGCACTGGAAGGACTCCGGCGATATCTGGCAGGTCTCCGAGCAGTAACCGGAGAGGCAGGCCTCGTGCCGCATGCACGGCTGTCCATCTGGAAGCTGGCACAGCTTCGTCGCGCCACACTGCGTGGGCGAATGACATTCGGCGTTGCTGTCACAGCGTCCGTCATCGCGGTTGCACTTGCGCTCCGCGTTGCAGAAGAAACTGGCGCAGTCGCGGTCGTGCTCGCAGGACTCTCCCGGCTTGAGGAGACAGACGGACGAGCCCAGCACGTCCGCACACGTCAGCGCGCCCGGGCAGTCGTCCGGGGAGGCGCAGTCCTTTCCCAGCGGCACCGTGCACCCCACGCCGGGCTCACAGTAGCCGGTGATGCACTGGGAGCCCGCCTCACAGGGCTGGCCTTGCGAGGCCAGGCACACGCCCCCATCGAACTGCTTCGCGCACGTCAGCCCGCCGCCACAATGCCCATCCGGACAGGGCGCCCCGGGGCTGGGCTGCCGCGCCCTGCCCGCGGCGAGCAGGGAGGCCACCGTCCCCAGCAGGATGAACGTCGCCACCGCCATGACAGCCCAGTTCATGGGGAACGCCCTCGCGGCGGGCGGCGAGGAGACCACCTCGACGGTGACAGCGGGCCCCTGCGCGAACCGCTCGTCGGGGCTGTCGCAGTCCTCCACTCGCAGGTGGAAGGTGAAGTGGCCCGGTGGCGTCCCCGCTGGCACGCGGAGCCGGATGAGGATTCGCTGCGCGCCCGTCGGAGGAAAGTCGCGCTGGGTATCTCCGTCGATGAAGAGCCACTCACGCCGGGCGCCTGCGTCAGGCACCACCGAGAGGCGCGCGCGCACGGGGGCACGCGAGGCGTTGATGACGTGGAAGACGGCCTCCCCCGTCCCGCTGGGAGACAGACGAAGGGTGTCCGTGACTGCGGAGACATCGAAGACGCGAGACATCGACCTGCTCTCTTGGAGGACCGTGCGGCATTGAGCGAGTCAGGCCAGCGCTCCCGCCTCAAGCCCGGCGGTTCCCCCATCGCCCGGCCTGTCGCGGAAGGCTGTCCGTTCCATCATTCGCCTCGTCGTCGCGTCCCCGCGGTGGCCACGGGGGGAGGCTCGCTCCGTTCCCAGGCCTCCGACGTGGCCGCTCGAAGGCCCCGCGCCGCCGGACTCAGCGCATACACCGCGAGCAACTCGGGCCCCACGCCCCACGCATCAGGCGCCGCCGTCTCAGGCCCCGGGCTCCGCGCGGCAAGCGCAGCAGGGACAATCGACACCCGCCCTGCGTCCCACGCGTCGAGCGCGGCAGCGACAGTCTCCTCCAACCCCGCGCCCCACGCCTCGGAGACACCGGGAATGGAAGCCACAGGGCCCACGCTCCACGCATCGGGCGCACCAGCGACGGACGCCTTCAGCCGCGCGCCCCACGCATCGGGGAAGGACGCTTCGGGCGCCATGCCCCATTCATCAATCCAGGACGTCTCCAGCGTCCCGTGAGCCGGGTTCGGCGCGGTGGCACCCGGTGACGCGGGAACGCGCTCGGCGCCGCGTGGCGTCTCCTCGGAGGTGACAGACGGCGGGTGGCTTTGCGGCATGTCACTCCTCCTTCAACGGCAGGCGGATGAGCAGCGGCTGGGGCTCGGCGGCAAGCACCTCCGAGCCCAGCTCGAGCAGCTCACCCCTGGCGCGCACTTCCAGCCGTCCCAGCGTGGCCACGGGAGGCACGCTGGGAAAACGGAAGCAGCCCTTGGCATCCGTGCGCGTGGTGAGCTTCAACGTGGGCAGTTCGACGAGCGCGCCCGGAATCGGCACGTCCCCCGGGCCGACGACACAGCCCAGCAGCGCTTCCGCGGGCGTCGGCGTGGCCTGGGGCGTGGCGGAAAAGAGCACCCGGTGGATGACGGGCATCGCGCGCTCCCGCCGCACCGGGACGCGCAGGCGGAAGCAGGGACGCGGCGCGGTCCTCAGCCCGGCCCACACCGTGGTGGGCACCGGCGTGAGCTCCACCTCGAAGTCCGCCTCCTCCATGGCCGCGAAGACGAGCTCACCCAGCAGCCGGTGCGCTCGCTCCGGGGACTCCGCCCCCGCGGTGATGACGTAGCAGACCGAAATCTGCAGCGACGCGCGCCCCCCACCCCCGCCCCGGACCGGAGGCGCGGGCCCCAGCTCCAGCAGGTACAGACAGACGCCTCGCTCGAGCGATTCGCGGTCCGGCACGCCCAGGAACACCGGGACATCACCGGCAATGCGGCCCACCCACGCCTTCAAACGTTGATCGACTTCGTCGATCATCCGGACCCCCCGTCCTGGGCCGGTCGACCCGGGCCACTCGCAGCCCGGTGCTTTCCGGACTTGCAACGTGTCACCGGCTTCCAGGTGCAGGTATTGACCGGCGGGGCGGAGCGACGTCCGGCCTTCAACAACCCCCGGCAATCGCAGGGAAAAAGAAGGCACACAACTCTCGGACGGCTGGGACGGATAATTCCAAGACGCGCCACCCCCACGCGCACCGGGATTCCTCCATCATGGCCACGAAAGTCAGCGACAGCCCGCGTCCTCTCCCCTCACTTCCGTCGCGCGCCGCCGTGGCGAAGGACACCCGGGCCTCCGAGCCCCCGGCGAAGCCCGCCAGCGCGCCTCCCGGTTGGAACGCGGACCGCTTCGAGTCATCGGCCCGCGCGCCCCGGCCGCTCGTGTGCACCGTGCCCACGCCGCCGCCCACCGCGCCGGTGGAGCCGGCCCCCGCGCCGGAGCCGGAGGTGGACAGCGTCGCTGTGGACTCGGACCCGATGACGCACATCGCGTACCTGTCCTCGGACGAGCTCCAGGGCCGCGACAGCCCGTCAGCCGGTCTGGATGCCGCGTCGCTGTACGTGCAGCAGCACGTGCAGAAGTACGGCCTCGTCGGCCCCAACACGAACAACCCGGAGAACCCCTTCGAGCAGCGCTTCGACGTGTACTCGTTCGCGAGCCGGCCCGGGGTGCGCGGCGAGTCGGGCGAGCACGCCCACACGCCGAGCACCTACGGACACGCGCTGTTCGAGGGCGGCTTCTACCTCGACGACAACATGCCCAAGGAGACGCTCGCGCTGCTCAACCAGCAGTACGAGAAGTCGATGAACGCACGCGGCCTGCCCCTGGCCCCGCCGCGCGAGGGGGCGCAGCGAAGCGTGGAGGAGCTGCGCCAGCTGGCCTCCGCGTCCGGACAGGCGGTGAACACCATGGCGCTGCTGCCGGGCTCCGGGCCGAACAAGGACGAGGTCATCGTGGTGATGGCCCACCTGGACCACGACGGCGTGGACCGGCGCGGCAACGTCCTCAACGGCGCGGACGACAACGCCTCCGGCAGCGCGGTGCTGATGGCGGCGGTGCCGGAGCTGGCGGAGGCGGCCAGGCGAGGCGAGCTGGACCGCTCCGTGCTCTTGCTGTGGACGGGCGCCGAGGAGAAGGGCCTGGTGGGCTCGCAGTACTTCGTGGACCACCCGATTCCGGGGCTCGGCATGGAGGAGATTGCCGGCGTCATCAACGTGGACATGGTGGGCCGCTGGGATGACCAGCGCCTGTCGGTGGTGGACACCAACTCGCGCGGACAGCCCAACTACTTCCGGGAAGTGCTGGACCAGGCGAACGCGAAGCTCGATGACCCGTTCGACCGCATCAACCGGGACATCAACGTGTTCCGCGACCGGCAGGACGGTGCGTCCTTCGGGCGCAAGGGCGAGGACGTCCTCTTCATGTTCGAGGGCCTGTCCAACCCCAACGGCGGCGGAGACCTCATCCCCGAGTACCACCGGGCCGACGACGACATCGACCTCATCCTCCGCGACAACGGCGGAGAGAAGCCACGCCGCATCAAGGATTTGATGGTCAACGTCATCGGGCTCGCCGCCAATCGGACGACAGAGCCCTGAAATACCGGCGGCCCTGACCGCCAATGTCGGATACCAGCGCCGAAGCGGCCTCTTCCCGCCGTCATTTTTCCTGACGTCGCTTCTTTTTCCGCCCGGTCGCGCGAATGATGGCCACTGGGCCGGAAGACGCTGGAACACGACATGACGATGGCGACATCCTCGACGAAACGACAAAGGACATTCCTGCTGGGACGGCACGGCGCGGCGCTCACGTGCGCCCTGGGCCTGGGGGCCGCGACACCGGCCCTGGCCGACGGGTCGGATACTCCTCACCGCTTTGGCCTCATGCTGGACGCGGGCGCGCCGCACGGCGTGGGCCTGTCCGCGGTGCTGCGGCCGCTGCCGTGGCTGCGCTTGCAAGCGGGCCCCACCACCAACACGCTCAGCTTCGGCTTGCGCGGCGGATTGAGCATCCTGCCGATGCAGACCTTCGTGGCGCCGTCCTTCAACGTGGAGGCGGGGCACTACTTCGGCTCGGACTACAACGACGTGGTGGACTGGCTGGGCGCGACGCCGAGCCGGGCCAGCGCGGCCATTCGCGACGTGACGTACAACTACGTCACCGGCAGCGTGGGCCTGGAGGTGGGCGCGGCCAGCCGCTTCAACTTCTTCCTGCACCTGGGCCTCAGCTACGTGGACCTGGGCGTGGACGACGCGAGCGCCCTGCTCCAGGACGCCACGGATGACCCGGACGTCACCGCGAGGAACCTCTCCGTGCGCGCCACCATGCCCTCCGTGAAGCTGGGCTTCATCCTCTACTTCTTCTGAGCCAGGAGCTTTTCAACCATGCGAACGACTTCCTTCCGCATCCTGCTCCTCTCCAGCATCGCGATGCTCGCCACCGGCTGTGAATCCCTCTTCTTCATCGAGGCCGAGGCCGAGGAGATCTGCAAGACGGAGCGCGACCTGTCCTTCCCCGCGGCGCTGCCGCTCACCGTCAACGTGGAGCGGAGCATCACCTTCCCGCTGGGTGACTTCTCCGACCCGCTGCCCGAGGACACGGACATCGAAACCGAACTTCGGTTGCGCCTCTTCGAGGTGACGGCCGACACGGACCTGAGCGGCGTGGAGCGCGCCAACGTCTCCGTGCGCCTGCCGGGCTCCAACGACACCCACGTCATCGGTGAGTACACGCGCACCAGCACCGCGCCCACGCGCACCCTCCAGCTCACCAGCACCGGCCCGGTGGACCTGATGGACCTGGCCCGGCAGCCCGAGCTCGAGTTCATCTTCGACGCCCGGGGCACGCTGCCTTCCGAGGACTGGACCGCCTCGCTGCGCGCCTGCGCGGGCGTGAAGGCGCACGCCAACTACTTCGACCTGGTGTTCTAGGCCGCCCGCCGCTACCGGAGCCCGGAAGCCGCCGCCGCGCGCTTCCGGGCCTCCACGGGCGCGGGCACGGGCTGTTCGACGGGCGCGGGCTGCTTGGATGCGGGAGGTTGCACGTTGAGGAACTCGCGCCGCGTGCCCATGACCAGGTCGAAGAACGGGTGCGTCACGCACCAGTTCGCGTTCTGGTCCTTGCCCATGTGGTGGTCGTAGTGCCACGGCAGGTGCTCACGCGCCCACTTCGGGTCCAGGTGCGCGCGCCGGTGGACGAAGTAGTAGTTCGCCGCGCAGGCCCACACCGTCCCCACGAAGAAGGGCGCCACCGGCAACAGCGGCGCGTGGGCCAGCGCCAGCACCGCCAGCCCCATCAGCTCCTTGGTCTGCGCCGACCAGCTCCACAGCGAGCGCATGTACTGGTCATCCACCATGTCGTGGCGCCGCGACTTCTGGTGGTGCTCGTGCCAGTGGAAGCTCCAGAAGCTCTTCCGGTTCTTCCCCAGGCCGTGCAGGACGGACCTGTGAAGGACCCATTCACCAAAATTGGAGTAAACCCAGCCCAGGGGGATGCCGATCATCGTCGCCTCCGGCGAAGCGCCCGGCCGGCGCTTCGCTTCCCATAAATGACTATTTGGTCACTCTTTTTCTACCGCGCAATGGACTGGAGCGCACGGCAATGGCGAGCCGGGATGGCACGCGGGCGGATGGCGCCCAGGAGACGGGCAAGCCGCCCGCACGGCCCGGGGGCCGCCGCGAGGCCCACCGCCGAGAGCGAGAGCAGTCACTGGAGGACGCCGCGCTGAAGCTGTTCCTGGCGCGGGGCCTGGATGGCGTCACCATCGACGACATCACCCAGGCGGCCGGGGTGGCCAAGGGGACGTTCTACCGGTACTTCGACGACAAGGCGGCGCTGGTGGACAGCCTGCTGGAGCCGGTGCGCCGCGAGCTGCTGGCCGGGCTGGAGACGTGCGGCCACTCCCTGGCGGAGGCGCGCAACGTGGAGGCCATGTTCGACGCGTACCGCGCGGTGGCGGCGGTGATTGCGAGCGCGCTCCTCCAGTACCCGGGCGTGGTGCGGCTGTACCTCCAGGAGTCCCGGGGGCCCGCCGTGGGGGCGCGGACGAAGGTGGCGGAGCTGGCGCGACAGGTGGCGCGTCACGCGGTGGACATCACGCAGAAGGCGCACACCAGCGGGCTGCTGCGCCCCATCCGTCCGGCGGTGAGCGGACTGGCGGTGGTGGGCGCCGTGGAGCGGCTGCTGCTGGCGGTGCTGAGCGAGGAGGACATCGGCAATCCGCTGGAGCTTCCGGACGCGCTCACCACGCTGGTGTTGGACGGGCTGCGCCTTCCCCCGGAGGTCCGCCCTGGGCGCCGGAAGTTGGACGGAGGCCCCAAGCGCCCCTAAGGGTGGAGGGGTGGGACGCAAGCGGGCGGCACGGCGTGAGGGGATGACGGTGCCCGGGTGGGCGTGGTGGTTGCCGTGTGTGCTCGCGCCGGTGGTGCTGCTCAACGTCGCGGTGGCCTGGTTCGGCAACAGCTTCGTGTCTCCGCTGTCCTTCTCGTTCCTGGAGGCCAAGGCGGGTGCGCTGCGCGCGTATCTGGCGCACCGGCCGTCGTGCCTGGTGGAGGGACACGCGCCCCTGGAGCCCGTCATCGACGCGGCCGAGCGCCGGCACCGCCTTCCCGCGGGGCTGCTGCGCGCGCTGGTGCAGGTGGAGTCGGAGACGCGCGTGCACCGCATCTCCCCGGCGGGAGCCATGGGGCCCGGACAGTTGATGCCCGGCACCGCGGCCATGCTGGGCGTGAAGGACCCGTTCGACCCGGAGCCGGCGATTGACGGCAGCGCGCGCTATCTGGCCCAGCAGTTGCGGCGCTTCGGTGACGTGCGGCTCGCGGTGGCCGCGTACAACGCGGGCCCAGGCTCCGTGAATGGCCGCGTGCCGCGCAATGGCGAGACGGAGTTCTACGTGCCCAAGGTGCTCGCGGCGTGGGAGCTGACGCGCCCGCCTCCGCCGAGGAAGGCTCCGCCCGCGGTGAAGCCTGTAGCGAAGCCGA
Organism: Myxococcus sp. AB056; assembly: GCF_006547365.1. Lineage (NCBI taxonomy): Bacteria > Pseudomonadati > Myxococcota > Myxococcia > Myxococcales > Myxococcaceae > Myxococcus > Myxococcus sp. AB056. The sequence goes on from NZ_VHLB01000011.1 coordinate 34,711, forward strand.
AGCCGAAGCCGGTGGCTCCGGCTCGCTCAAAGGCACCGGCGTCCGCGGCGAAGGAGCCGAAGAAGCCCGGCGCGCCCGCGGAGAATGGCCGGAGCTGAGGCGAGCGCAGCAGCCTACAGCGCGCGAGCCGCCGCAGGGTCCAGCCACACCTCGACGTCCGGGTGGAGCTGGAGGAAGGAGGCGGGACAGCGGGGGGACACGGGGCCCTTCACCATGCCGCGCACCGCCTCCGCCTTGGCCTCACCAAAAGCCAGCAGCAGCGCCTGCCGTGCCTGGAGGATGCTGGCCATGCCCAGCGTGAGCGCCTCCATCGGCACACGCGACGGGTCATCCCCGAAGAGCATGAGGTTGGCCTCGCGCGTCTGACGGCTCAGCCGCGTCCGGTGACACCGCGCGCGCAGTCCGTCCGCCGGCTCGTTGAAGGCCAGGTGCCCGTTCGAACCGAGCCCCAGCAGCACCAGGTCCAGTCCGCCCGCTTCGGCCAGCCGGGCCTCGTAGCGCGCGCACTCCGCCTCCGCGTCCTCCACCGCGCCATCCAGGAAATGGATGTTCGCGGGCGACAGGTTGACGTGCTGGAAGAGGTGCCGCTCCATGTAGGCGCGGAAGCTGCCCGCGTCGTCCGCCGACACACCCAGAAACTCATCCAGGTTGAAGGTGCGGACCTGGGCCCAATCCAAACCGCCGCGTGTGAACAATTCCACCAGCTCCCGGTACACGTTGAGCGGCGTACGCCCCGTGGGGAGCCCCAGCACCAGGGAGGGGCGTGCCGTCACCGCTCGGGCGATTCGCTGGGCGCACGTGGCGGCGGCCTCCCGCTCGGAATCGAAGACGCGGATGCGCATGGGTCCGAAACATAGGCATGCACCGGGTGCGCTTCCAGGCCGCGTGAATCATGACAGAGTCAGGGACATGGACCCCTTTGTCAGTCTCGACGCGACGGCACAGGCGGAGCTCGTCCGGCGCCGGGAGGCCACGCCGCTCGAGCTCGTGGATGCGGCCATTGCCCGCATCGAGCGCCTCAACCCGACGCTCAACGCAGTCGTCCAGACGCAATTCGACCAGGCGCGCGAGCGAGCCCGGGGAACGCTGCCTCCGGGCCCCTTCACCGGCGTCCCCTTCCTGCTCCAGGACCTGCTCACGGCCCAGGAGGGTCACCCGCTCACTCACGGCTCGCGCTTCGGGAAGGACTACGTTCCAGACCAGGACAGCGAGCTGGTGAAGCGCCACCGACGCAGCGGCCTGGTGGTGCTGGGCAAATCGAACACGCCGGAGATGGGGCTGCTCCCCACCACGGAGGGCGAGCTGCACGGGCCCTGCCGCAACCCCTGGGACACCTCGCGCTCTCCGGGCGGGTCCAGCGGCGGCGCGGCGGCGGCGGTGGCCAGCGGCATGGTGCCCTTCGCCCACGCGACGGACAGCGGCGGCTCCATCCGCATCCCCGCCGCCGCATGTGGCCTCTTCGGCCTCAAGCCCACCCGGGGCCGTAACCCCATGGGCGGCGACATCGCGGACGCCGTCCACTGGCTCGTCACCGAACACGCCCTCACCCGCTCCGTGCGAGACAGCGCGGCGCTGCTCGACGTCACCTGCGGCGCGGACGCGGGGACGCCGTACCAGGCCCCAGCCAAGGCCCGGCCCTATACCCAGGAGGTCAACACGCCCCCGGGCCGCCTGCGCATCCGCGTGGCCGTACGAAACCCCATGGGCGCCGCGCTCCACCCGGAGTGCCTGGCCGCCATCCACTCCGCGGCCCGGCTGCTGGAGGACCTGGGCCACCACGTGGACGAGGGCAGCCTGGAGGTGCCCGGTGATGACGCGGTGGGCCAGCACTTCATCACCGTGTGGACCGCGGGCGTCGTCTTCAGCATCGACGCGATGGCCGAGCGCCTGGGACGCAGTCCGGAGGCTTTGCACTTCGAGCCCTTCACCTGGGCCCTCTACCAATATGGCCTGGACCAGGGCCTGTCCGCCTATCTGCGCGCCAGCGCGGAATTGCAGCGTCACAGCCACGCCGCGCTCCATCACTTCGACGACGTGGACGTCTGGCTGATGCCCACCCTCAACGAGCTCGCGCCGCCGCTGGGCACGTTCTCCTCGCCACCGGGCGAGCCCCTGGCCCCGCTGCTCCGCGCGGGCGCCTTCGCCTCCCTCTGCCCGATGGCCAACACCACGGGGCTGCCCGCCATGAGCATGCCGCTCCACTGGAGCCCGGACGGCCTGCCCGTGGGCGTTCAGTTCATGGGGCGCTTTGGAGATGAAGCCACCCTGTTCCGGCTCGCCGCCCAGTTGGAGGCTGCCCGCCCCTGGGCCCAGCGTCGTCCACCGGTGTTCGGATAGATGGTTGGAAGGTCCCCGGGTGAGCGCTCGGGCGAACTTGGACATCGCGTCTGGCGCCGGGCGCGATAGAACGTTTCTCCATGAAAGTCGCCGTGCTCACCGGCGGGGGCGACTGCCCCGGCCTGAACGCCGTCATCCGCGCCGTCGTCCGCCGCGCCAACGCCCACGGCTTCGAGATGATGGGCCTCCGAGATGGCTGGAAGGGGTTGTTGGAGGACAACCACTTCCGCCTCACGCGTGAAACCACGTCCGGAATCCTCCACCGGGGCGGCACCATCCTCGGCACCTCGCGCGTCAACCCGTTCAAGGTCGAAAACGGGCTGGAGCGCGTCAAGCGCGCCATCGAACGCAACGGCATCCACGCCGTCATCGCCATTGGTGGTGAAGGCACGCTGTCGGCCGCCACGCGCATGTCGCAGGAAGGGCTGCGCATCGTCGGTGTGCCGAAGACCATCGACAACGACATCAACGCCACGGACTTCACCTTCGGCTTCGACACGGCCGTCGCCATCGCCACCGAGGCCATTGACCGGCTGCACTCCACCGCGGAGTCGCACAAGCGCGTCATCGTCTGCGAGGTGATGGGCCGTCACGTAGGCTGGATTGCCACCTACGCGGGCATCGCTGGCGGCGCGGACGTCATCCTGGTGCCGGAGATTCCCGCCGACCTGGCGAAGGTGGCCGAGCACATCCAGCGCCGCCACGCGGGCGGACGCACCTTCTCCATCGTCGTGGTGGCGGAGGGCACGCGCATCAAGCTGTCCGCGGACCAGCAGGAGCAGCTCGTCACCAGCGGAGCGCTGGACGAGGCAGGCAGGCCCCGGCTCGGTGGCGTGGGCACCATCCTGGCGCACGAAATCGAGCGGCGCACCGGCTTCGAGACGCGCGTGTCCGTGCTGGGCCACATCCAGCGCGGCGGCGCCCCCACCGCGCATGACCGCGTGCTCGCCACCCGCTACGGCGTCCACGCCTGCGACATGGTGGCTCGCGGCGAGTTCGGGAAGATGGCCGCGCTGCGAGGCAACGACATCATCAGCGTGGACCTGTCGGACGCCACCCGCGAGCTCAAGCGCGTCCCGCAGGAGTTCTTCGAAGTCGCCCAGGTCTTCTTCGGCTGACGCGACGCAGCATCGCGGAGCGCGGATGAAGCACGGGGCCGCGCTCCGTTAGCATCGGCACCTCCTCACGCCGTCACAAGGAAGGGTGCCGATGCTGCCAGGCCGCATGATGGATTTCCCGCTCACGCTGAGCCACTTGATGGAGCGTGCACGGACGTTCTACCCACGCTCGGAAATCGTCAGCCGCAACCCGGACAAGTCGCTGCACCGCTACACGTACGCGGACTTCTACGCGCGCACGTGCCAGTTGGCCAACGCGCTGACGCGGCTGGGCGTGAAGGCGGGGGACCGGGTGGCCACGCTGAGCTGGAATCACTACCGGCACCTGGAGGTGTATTACGGCGTGCCGTGCATGGGCGCGGTGGTGCACACGCTCAACCTGCGCCTGCACCCCAATGACCTGGGCTACATCGCGCGGCACGCGGAAGACTCCGTGGTGGTGGTGGACCGTTCGCTGCTCCCGCTGTTCGAGAAGTTCAAGGACGCGGTGCCCAGCATCCGCCACGTCATCGTGGTGCCGGACGCGGGCCCCGCACCGGAGGGGACGCTCGACTACGAAGCACTGCTGGCAGCCGAGTCCCCGGACTTCGAATTTCCCCAGCTCGATGAGAACTCCGCGTCGATGCTCTGCTACACGTCGGGCACCACGGGCAATCCAAAGGGCGTGCTCTACAGCCACCGCTCCACCGTGCTGCACGCCCTGGCGTGTTGCATGACGGACGTGACGGGCATGCGCGAGGCGGACGCGGTGATGCCGGTGGTGCCCATGTTCCACGCCGCCGCGTGGGGCCTGGCCTTCGACGCCGTCCTCACCGGCGCGAAGCTGGTGCTTCCCGGGCCGCACCTGGACCCGCCCTCCCTGCTGGACTTGATGGCAGCGGAGAAGGTCACCCTGGCGGGCGGCGTGCCCACCATCTGGATTGGAATCCTGGCGCTGCTGGACCAGTCGCCGAACAAGTGGGACCTGAGCAGCATGCGGTCGATGCTGATTGGTGGCTCGGCGGCGCCTCCGTCGCTGATTGAGGGCTTCCAGCAGCGGCATGGACTGGAGGTGGTCCACGCGTGGGGCATGACGGAGATGAGCCCCGTCGGAACGATGGCGAAGGTCAAGGGACCGCTGCGGCAGGCGGCGCCAGAGACGAAGTCCTCGGCGCGGGCGTCCCAGGGGTTCGCGCTGCCGTTCGTGGAGACACGCGTCGCCAGCGACGACGGCACGCTGCTGCCCTGGGATGGGGAGACGATGGGCGAACTGGAGGTCCGTGGGCCCTGGGTCGCGTCGTCCTACTTCAGCGACGAGGGCGCGGACCGCTTCACGAAGGACGGCTGGTTCAAGACGGGCGACGTGGTGACCATCGACTCGCACGGGTACGTGCGCATCTGCGACCGGAGCAAGGACGTCATCAAGTCGGGCGGTGAGTGGATCTCCTCCGTGGCGCTGGAGAACGCGCTGATGGCGCACCCGGCGGTGCTGGAGGCGGCCGTCTTCGCTGGGAAACATCCGAAGTGGGATGAGCGCCCGCTGGCCGCCGTGGCACTGAAGGAGGGGCAGCAGGTCACGAAGGAGGAGCTGACCGCGCACCTGGCGGGCCAGTTCGCGAAGATGTGGCTGCCGGATGACTATGTCTTCGTCCCGCAGGTGCCGCGGACGTCCACCGGCAAGTTCCTCAAGACGAAGCTGCGCGAGGACTACGGCGACCACCTGCTCAAGAATCTGAAGGCGGACGCGGCGACGTAGACCGCGACGAGGCAGTGACCTCCACGCGTCCGCCTCTGACGCGCGGAGGTCACTTCTGGCCCTGCGCTAGTTGCCACCCAGGCAGATGCCGTCGCAGGTGACCTCCACCTGTCCGTCTGGCCACAGGAACCGGTCCACCTGCTCCCGTCCATCGTCGTCCCGGCGCACGCCTTCGTGAACGGCATTGTCGGCGGCCGGCAGGTCCGCCACGGTGCCGGGCAGCGGCGGCGGTAGCCCGAAGTCGAACTGCACCAGCGCCGAGCCCTCCACCGGTCCCTCTGCCGCGGGCAGCATGGGCACGCGCCAGGTGGCGGGCAGTTGCTGCGTCAATCCCATGGCGCGGGCATGCAGCTCGGTGGCCACGTTGGGAACCTGCGCATCCCCCAGGCCGTACTGCACCAGCACCCGGCGCGACGCGGGCGCTCCGGGATACAGGTCGCCAAGCACGTGCGGCGCATAGGTGAGCGGGTCGATGCGGTCGAAGGACGTCTGCGTCAGCGCCGCGAACTTCTGCTGGTCGAGCGCGTCCGGCACCGTCTGGGCAATCGCCTCCAGGAACATGCCGAAGGGCCGGGCGCGGAACATCATCAGCGAGAAGTCCGCCCCGCCCACGCTGAACACGGCGCGTGAGACGTGCGGCGACAGCGCGACGTACGTGCCGCCCAGGATGTGGCCCTGGCTGATGCCGTAGAAGTACGTCTGCTCCGGGTCAAAGACGCGCACGCCGTCGTCCTGCAGCTCGGTCAGCGCCCCCAAGGTCGTCCGGGCCGCGTACGTCACGGCGAGCTGATTCACCATGCCTTGGTGGACGCGGTCGGTGAAGCGCAGCGTCTGGCCAGGGTTGCCCGCCATCGCCTGGAGCACGCCCGGCGCGTCCGCCTGCGACATGCCCCACCAGTCCACCGTCAGCACCACCATCCGCGTGGCCTGGATGAAGGGCCGGACGAAGGAACCATCCGCCTCCGCCTGCCGGCCGAAGAAGCCGTGGCCATACTGGAGCAAGCGCACCGGCGCCACGGACTGTCCCCAGACGCTGCGAGGAATCTGGAGCGTGAAAGGCACCTCCGCGTCGCCATTGCGACGCGCACGGCCTTCCTCGTCACGGGCGAGCAGCGCACCGGGCTGGTCGCTCTCCAGGAAGAGCGGGACGCGCAAGGTGCCGGTGATGCGCCGGGCGACGTTGGCGTCCACGTCATCTCGCACCTCCGTCACCGTGACGGCGGGGGGCGTGGCCTCCAGCGCCTCCATCGCCAGGCGGCGCACCTGGAGCATGTCCTGCGTGACGCCCTCTTGCGACTCGGTGGTGAAGTCCCACGCGAGCTGGAGCTCCGCGCGCGGCACACCCGCGGCCTCCAGCGCCGGGAAGACGTCCGCTTCGTATCTGGCGGCCAGGGGCGCCAGCAGCGGGTCTCCCGCCGTCTGGCCATCCCGGATGCGCCGGAAGCCCTCAGGCACCGGCACGGGCGTGCCGTCCTTCGCCGTCAGCCCGCGCAGCGCGATGATGTAGCGGGCCGTGTTGCGCAGCCGCACCACGGGCCGCAACAGCAAGGCGCGGCGCGCGTCGTCCGGAGCCCTGGGGTCCAGCTCCGCGAAGTGGAGCACGCCCTCGCCGCGCTCCGCGTCAAGGAACACCGTGTTCCCATTCGTCGCGGCGGTGGGGCTCGTCACCGACGGCAGGCGCGCGTCATCCACACCGTCCGGAAAGAGCGCGAGCACCTGCGTGCCATGGGAATAGCCGTCCGCCGGGTGGAGGTCCGTGAAGTCGAACGCGGCGCCGTCCGGTGCCTTCAACTTCGCCGCTTCGGAGAGCCGCACCCGGTGGCCGGACGGCAGCGCCGCATCCTCCTCGAGGAAGTAGTCGGAGGGGTATGGCAGGAGGCAGTCATGCTCGGAGGCCAACGGGTTGCAGCCCGCGGGCACCATCAGCGGAGGCAGCTCCTCACCCGCATCGGGCGTGCCGCTGTCTCCCGCATCCGGGCTCCCACTGTCGCCCGCGTCGGGCAATCCCGCGTCCGGTGGCGCGCCTTCATCCGAGTCGCCGCAGGCGGGAGCCACCGCCAGCAACCACGCCGTCAACAGTCCAGCGCCATACCGCTTCATCCGCATCATCATGTCGTCGCTCCTGGAGGGCTTCGCGGAAGGGGTTCAGTTGCCCCGGCGCGATGAAAGCGGACGCATTTCCCCCAAGAAAGGTCGCGCGCGTCATGGCGCGGAGGGACGGCACGGCTCCCGACCGGCGGTGGACACTCCATGGGGAATGGACGCGCTCCAGCGCCAACTTCGCGCAACGCGGTCTATGGTGCGAGCACCATGCCGTCCGTCAAGCAACTGCGCCCGTTCGCTCTGGCAACCCTGGAGGCCTTCCTCGAAGCATCCGGCCGCGTCGTGCTGGTCCAACAACCTCCCGAGCCCGTCTTCCAACAGGTGGCCATGCGGCTCGGCGAGGCACGCACCGTGGGCATGGCCCACCGGACACGGCTCGTGGACCGGCTGTTCGTCATGCTGCGCGGGTTCGATGCCCTGGAGGTCCACTTCCTCAGGCCGGAGGCGGAGGGAGAGGAGTTCTCCGTGGGCCGCATCGAAGGCTGCTCCCTGGTGGTACCCGACCCGTCCGTGTCCAAGCACCACGCGACACTGCGGTGGCACGCCCAGGCCGGTGACTGCTCGGTGCGCGACCAGGGTTCCATGAATGGCACCTGGGTCAACGCCTCCTCGCTGGGGCCGGACCAGGACCGGATGCTCAACGACGGCGACGCCCTGGCGTTTGGCGATGCCCAGTTCCTCTACCTGCGCACGGAGACGCTCCACGCCCACCTGCGGATGGCCAGTCCCAGCCGGGGCTGAGGGGCCGGGGACGGAACATTCCGTCCAAGCCCCAGCCACTTCCTGCGGCGCGTGTCGCCCGCCCCGGCTATGACTGTTCCCCTTCACGCTACGGGAGCACCGTCAATGGGCAGGCTGCTGTTCCTCCTCGTCTTCAACGTCGGCGCCTGGGCCGTGCTCCGGTCGCTGTGGCCCGGCCTGCTCCGAAAGTGGCGCCTGGGTGCCTTCGCGGTGGGGACCTTCCTGTCCCTGGTGGCGTGGCTCTACTCCGCGGTGGCCGGACGGCACGCGCAGCTTCCCGTGGGGGATGCGGCCCTGCGCGTCTTCTCCGTGGGCTGGTCCGTCGCCATCATCATGATTGTCCTCGCCGGCGCGCCCTTCCTCCTGCTGCGCAAGTGGCTGGACCGGCCCGCCCGTCAGGAGCCGCCCCTCACCGCGCCCGAGGCCAACCCCGCCCCGCCGGTGAACATGGCGCGCCGCAACCTGCTGACGAACGCCGGCCGCGCGGTGCCGCTACTGGCGGCCGGGACGAGCTCGGTGGGGCTCGCCAACGGCTACACGCAGTTCTCCGTCCGCGAGGTCGACATCCACCTCTCCGGCCTGCCTCCAGCGATGGACGGGTTCCGCATCGGCCAGATTACGGACGTCCACGTCGGCACGTTCATCGACACCCACTACCTGCAAGACGCCGTGCGGGCGATGAACGACGCCAAGGTGGACCTCCAGGTGATGACGGGCGACCTCATCGACGACCTGGACCAGCTCGACGGCACCATGGCGGCGCTGTCGGAGTGCAAGGCCCGCCACGGAATGCTCGCCATCCTGGGCAACCATGAGCACTGGCGCGGCCTGGAGGCCATCCTCCAGGCCTACGCAGACGTGGAGGCGCGCGGCGGCCCCGTGCGCCTGCTGGTGGACACGTCCCATGCCTTCGAGCACGCCGGCCAGCGCGTGCGCGTGGTGGGCGTTGACTACCCCATGTCCGGCCGCAGTCACCGCGTGAAGGCGGAGCGTATGCAGCAGTCCGCGGAAGCCGGCTTCCGCGACGTGGCGCCCGAAGAGGTGGTGCTCTGCCTGACGCACCATCCGGACTTCTTCCCGCTCGCGGCCGAGCGCGGCGCCCGGCTGACGCTGGCCGGCCACACCCACGGCGGACAGGTGGCCTTCCTGGGCGTCTCGGCCTTCTGGTTCGCCTTCAAGTACATGCTGGGCCGCTACCGCCACGGCGACCACCAGCTCTACGTGTCCGGCGGAACGGGGCACTGGCTGCCCTTCCGCATCGGCGTACCGACAGAGGTGACGGTCCTCACGCTTCGCGCGACGGGAGCGCCGGCTGCTGGCCGTACGTCTTGAACTTCTCCAGGACGCGCGCCATCTCCGCGCCGTCCAGCAGCACCGGCTCACCCACCTGGAGCGCCCGCCAGTACATGGCGGCCAGCGTCTCCACTTCGACGGCCAGCTTGAAGGCCGCCGGCAGGTCCCTGCCCACCGCCACCATGCCGTGGTTCGCCATCAGGCAGGCCTTGCGCCCCTCCAGCGCGGCCAGCACGTGGGCCGCGAGCTCCGGCGTGCCGAACGTGGCATAGGGCGCGCAGCGCACGTCCGTGCCGCCCGCGGCGGACACCATGTAGTGGAAGGCGGGAATGTCCCGGTGCAGGCACGCCAGCGTGGTGCAGAACATGGAGTGCGCATGCAGCACCGCGCCCACCTCCGGCCTGGCGGCCAGGATGTCCCGGTGGAGCTGCCACTCCGAGGACGGACTCCGGCGACCCTCGTGGCTGCCGTCGAAGCGCATGAGGACCAGGTCCTCCGGCACCAGCGAGTCGTAGTCCATGCCAGTGGGCGTCAGCAGGAAGCCGGCCTCCACCCGCACGCTCAGGTTGCCGGAAGTGCCCTGGTTGAGCGCGGACGCATTCATCCGCCGCGCGGTGGCAATCATCGACTCGCGCAGGGCGAGGTGCTCGCACGCACCGCTCATTCCGCCCTCCCGCGCCGCTCCGGGAAGAGCGACAGCAGCCCGTCATGCGAAGCCGGGCACACGCCGCGCTCGGTAATGAGCGCCGTCACCAGCCTCGCGGGCGTCACGTCGAAGGCGTAGTTCGCCGCGGGGCTCCCCTCCGGCGTAATCCGCACCGTGGCCACCTCGCCCGACGCCAAACGTCCGGTGACGTCGCTCAGCTCCGTGCCGTCGCGCTGTTCAATCGGAATCTCGCGCACCCCATCCCGCAGCGTCCAGTCGATGGTGGGCGAGGGCAGCGCCACGTAGAAGGGCACGCCGTTGTCCTTCGCCGCCAGTGCCTTGAGGTAGGTGCCAATCTTGTTCGCCACGTCGCCCTGGGCCGTGGTGCGGTCCGTGCCGACGATGCACAGGTCCACCTGCCCGTGCTGCATCAGGTGGCCCCCCACGTTGTCCGCGATGACGGTGTGCGGGACGCCGTGCTGCCCCAGCTCCCAGGCCGTGAGCTGCGCGCCCTGGTTGCGCGGGCGCGTCTCGTCCACCCAGACGTGCACGGGGATGCCCGCGTCGTGTGCCTGGTAGATGGGCGAGAGCGCGGTGCCGAAGTCCACCGTGGCCAACCAGCCGGCGTTGCAGTGCGTGAGCACCTCCAGGCGGCCTTGGCGCCCCTTGCGCGTCCAGGCGTCCTCCAGGAGCTTCAGGCCGTGCGCACCGATGGCACGGTTGATGGCCACGTCCTCGTCGCTGATGGCCTCCGCGCGGCGAAGCGCGGCAGCCACCCGTTCAGCGGGAGGCAGCGGCGCCAGGAGCTGACGCATGTCATCCAGGGCCCAGTGCAGATTCACGGCGGTGGGGCGCGTGCCCCGCAGCACCGCGAGCGCGTGCTCCAACGCGCCGTCCGAGGCATCCGCGCGCAAAGCCAGCCAGACGCCATAGGCCGCGGTGGCACCGATGAGAGGCGCGCCGCGCACCTGCATGCTCCGAATGGCGTGAGCGGCTTCATCCAGCGTCGTCAGCCGCACGGTGACGAGCGCATGCGGAAGCCGCGTCTGGTCAATGGCCTCCGCGGCCTGCGCATCCGGCGCCAACCAGATGGAGCGCATCGGCTTGCCATGGACCTTCATCGGCGCAGCACCCGGCCCGCCACCGCGGACAGCTTCTCCACCATGGCGGCGTCCCAGGCCGGGGGCGCGGTGATGATGGCGTGGTCCAGCGCCCTGTGGCAGCCCTGTGCACAGGGGCCGGTATGCGACCCGAGCAGCGGCACCACGTTCTTCACCAGCCCCTTCGCCTTGCCCGCGTTGCCCAGCAGCACGGAGACAACCTGGTCCACCGTGACGGCGTCATGGTCCGGATGCCAGCAATCGAAATCCGTGACCATGGCCACCGTCGCGTAACAGAGCTCCGCCTCCCTCGCGAGCTTGGCCTCCGGCATGTTCGTCATGCCGATGACGTCACAGCCCCAGCTCCGGTACATGTGGCTCTCCGCGATGGAGGAGAACTGCGGCCCCTCCATGGCCAGGTACGTGCCGCCCCGGCGCGCGACGACGCCCAGGCCCTCGCACGCGGAAATCACCGCGTCCCCCAGCCGCGAGCACACCGGCTTCGCCATGGAGACGTGCGCCACCAGCCCGGTGCCGAAGAAGCTCTTGTCCCGGGCGAAGGTCCGGTCGATGAACTGGTCCACGACGACGAAGGTGCCCGGTGGGTATTCCTCGCGCAGGCCCCCCACGGCGGACAACGACAGCAGGTCCGTCACCCCGCTGCGTTTGAGCGCGTCGATGTTCGCGCGGAAGTTGATGTCCGTCGGCGCCAGCCGGTGGCCTCGCCCGTGACGCGGCAGGAAGACGACGCGGTGCCCTCCGAGCATGCCGAAGCACAGCTCGTCCGAAGGCTCACCGAAGGGGGACGTCACCTTCTTCCATTCGACGTCCGTCAGGCCATCCATCTGGTACAGGCCACTGCCGCCAATGATGCCGATGACGGGCGAGGTGGGGTTGGACATGCGGCGGGCTCCCGGTGGACGCCGGCACAAGGACTGCGCCGGCGGCAGGGAGCGTAGGAGTCGCGGCGGCCTCGAGCAAGCCAGAGCGCGGTCCTGTCCAAGCGCTCATGGGGCCGTGCGCCCGGTCCCCTTCAGCATCCAATCCACCCGACTCCGCTGCTCAGGGTTCTCCCAGCGCGAATGACGCCATCCGATGTCTGTAGACCTTTCCGGTGTCTTCGAGGACATCGTTGTGCCCCGCCCCCGCCACTGTCTCCACGACGGCCTGGGGGAAGAGCGTGCCCAGCCTGCGCCCCATGTCCACGGGGATGAGGGTGTCCTCCTCGCCGTGGATGATGAGCACGGGGAGCTTCACGTCGGCGGCCTTGGAAGCGGTGTCATACCAGTCCCGGGCCAACAGGCGGACGGGCAGGAAGGGAAAGGCCGTGGCCCCGATGTCCGGGATGGACGTGTACGGACTCACGAGCATGACCCGCGAACCGTGCCCACGGCGCGCCATCTCCACCGCCACGCCCGTCCCCAGGCTGCGGCCACTGAGCACCGTCTGCTCGGCGCGCACCCCCTTCGCGCGCAGCCAGGCGAGCGCCGCTTCCGCCGCGGCGTAGATGCCTTCCTCCGTGGGATGCCCCGGTGACGCGCCATATCCCGGGTACTCGACGGTGAGGAAGCCCAGCCCCCGCGCTTGCATCAAGTTGCCCAGGCCCATCTGCGTCAGCACCTCCTCCCCGTTGCCGTGGAAGTGCACCACCGTGGGCGCGCCCGGAGGTGCCGGCAGGTGGAACAGGTCCACATACAGGCCGCCCTCCATCGGGAGGCGGCTGAAGCCGTCACTTTCCGCCAGCGGCGGCGTGCCCTTGGGAGCCGGGTAGAGCAAGGAGCGTTGCAGCGCGAATACCGCCACACACAACACGAGGTAGAGCGATCCGAAGGTGGCCAGGGTGAGGATGAGCATGCGGCGCAGCCGAAGCATCGGCCCAGTGTGCCGCAGTTCGCAACGCAGTGCGATGGCGAGTGGCGTCACGCCCGTGGTGTGCGGAGCCTGTCATTCCCACCCCGTCCAGCCAGCTCCCCTGGCATCCGAACCGGCGGCAATGCAACGATAGCGATTGGAAGCCCTCTCACAGACACGCCGCAGGACGACTCGGACACCCCAGGCCGCTGCCTGGATTGGAGAAGGCGTGACGTCTCATTGGGTGCTGGGCCATGCCCTGGAAGAGCGGCTGCCTTCGCTCCGGATGCGCGGCACTCCGGACGCGGTGGATGAGGCACGCGCGCGGCGCAGGCTGGAGCGCTGGCGCAAACAAGAACCGCTCACGCGGGACTCACTCTGGGCCGAGCGCCTGCGTGCCTCGGGGCTGACGGAAGCGGAGCTGCACACCCTCCTGGGAGAACCGGCGGAGGCGCTGCATGCACGCATGGGCGCGCCTCCGCCGTGGCAACGCGTCATCGAGCAAGCCTACGCGTCGGAGATATCGCCGCCCTTCTCCTGGCCGGAGCCCACGCCACCGGGCGCGGCCCTGCTCGGCCTGGTCGAGCCACTCGTCCACGCGGCACACGCGCGGCTCGTCTCCGCCCTGGACACCTGCCTGCGTGACACGCCCGAAGCGCCGTTCGAGCCAGAGCACACGGCCCGCATGTTGCTCGCGCCGCTCCCGCGGATGTTGATGCCCTTGCTGGGACGGACGCTCGCGGTGGAGCTGCGCATCGCTCAGCTCGAAGGACGACTCCAGGGCGACACGCCCGAAGCACGCTTCCAGGACTTCGCCCAGCACCTCCGGCGACGCGACGTGGCGCTCGACATCCTTGCCCGCTACCCGGTGCTCGCGCGGCAAGCCGTGGAGTACGTCACCGCGTGGGAAGCCACGGGCGTGGAGCTGATGCAGCGGCTGGCCCGGGACGCCACCGCGCTGTGGCACCGCTTCCACGGCGGTGTTCCTCCGGCCTGCTGGTGGAGGCCCAAGGCGGTCTGTCAGACCCGCACCGAGGTGGACGCACCGTCTTCCTGCTCCGCTTCGCCTCGGGACTGCGGCTCGTGTACAAGCCGCGCCCGCTCACGGCGGAGGCCGCTTTCCAGCAACTCCTCTCCTGGCTGAACGCGCGCGGCCTCACGCCTCCGCTGCGCACGGTGGAGGTCCTCTCATCGGACGGCTACGGGTGGATGGAGTACGTGGAGGCCGCGCCCTGTCAGTCGGCCGAGGAAGTTCGGCGCTTCCATCTGCGGCAAGGCGCGCTCGTCGCGCTGCTCTACGCGCTGGACGTCACCGACATCCATTACGAGAACCTCATCGCGATGGGCGAGCACCCCGTCCTGGTGGACCTGGAGACGCTCTTCCATCCACACACGCTCGCAGCCTCCATCCGGGACATGGAGAAGCAACCCGGTGCGGTGCTGAACGGTACGGTGCTCAAGAGCGGGCTGTTGCCCCAACCCGCCTGGCGCGCGAAAGACGGCACGGAGGTGGACTTCAGCGCCCTGGGCGCTGGCGAGGGCCAGCTCACACCACTGGGCTACCTGGTGGCGACAGCACACGGCACGGACCAGCTCCGCTTCGAGCGCCGCCGGATGGAGATTCCTGGCGCGGCGAACCGTCCTCGCATGGAGGGACAGGACGTCTCTGTGACGGTGCAAGCGGACGCGCTCGCGCATGGGTTCTCGACCCTGTACCGGCTGCTCGCCGAGCACCGGGATGCGCTGCTCGCCCCTGGAGGGCCGCTCGCGGCTTTCGAGCACGCGCCCGTGCGAGTGCTCTTTCGCGGCACAGCCAGCTACGACGCACTGCTGCACGAGAGCATGCATCCCCACGCGATGGGGGACGCACTGGACCGGCAGCGCTTCTTCGACCACCTCTGGCTGGCCGTGAAGGAGCGCCCGTACCTGGCGGCCCTCATCCCTTTCGAGCAGGAGGAATTGCAGCGCGGCGACATCCCCCGCTTCACCGCCCTGCCCGGCTCGAAGGACCTGTGGTCAGGCGCGGGCCGCCACCTGCCTGACTTCTTCGACGACTCCGGCCTGGAGCGGGCGCGGCGGCGCTTGGCGGGGCTGTCGCCGGATGACCACGAGCGGCAGCTCGGCTTGCTGCGAAGCGCGCTCCACCGGGTCCGCTTGGCGGCAAGCCCTGGCGACCGCCCCCGCTATCCGTTCCGCGAGCCGCCCGAGCCCGCGCACCCAGACGCGCTGCTGGCGGCTGCACGACGTGTGGGAGAGCGATTGGTGGCCCTGTCGTTCTCCGGCGCGGGCCATTCCCACTGGCTGTCGCTCGAGATGTCCGACACGAAGGAGTGGCGGCTCGTCCAGGTGGGAGTGGACTTCTACCAGGGGCTCTCAGGCATCGCGCTGGTGCTGGCGCAGCTCGGAGCCCTGACGGGCGAAGCACGCTTCACGCATGCGGCCCGAGGCGCATTGCGCCACCTGACCTGGCGCCTGGAGTCCTCGCCAACGCAGGTCCGTGGCGTGGGCATCCTCAATGGCTGGGGCGGCATTCTCTACGCCCTGACCCACCTGGGGGCCCTGTGGGGGGAACGCGCGCTGTTCGAGACCGCCGAATCCTTCGTGGACGCCATGGCTCCCCGCGTGGAGCAGGACGAGCACCTGGACCTGGGCAGTGGCTGCGCGGGCGCCCTGCTCGGCCTGCTGACGCTCGTGGGGTGGCATCCGTCCGAGCGAGCGTCACGGCTCGCGCGCGACTGTGGGGAGAAGCTGCTCCAGACGGCCACGCCCCAATCCCATGGCTTGGGCTGGCTTTCACCCGCGACCGGCGGACAGGCGCTGTGTGGACTGGCACATGGAGGAGCGGGCATCGCGCTGGCGCTGCTGCGGCTGACCTCGGCCACGGGAGAGTCCCGCTTCCACACCACGGCGCTGGAGGCGCTGGCGTATGAGCGTGGCCGCTTCTCACCCGAGGCCGGCGACTGGCCCGACCTCCGCGCCGACGCCGGGGTGCACGGCGGTGATGGACCCGCCTTCATGTGTGGCTGGTGCAATGGCGCACCCGGCATCGGGTTGGCGCGCATCTCCGGACTGCCGCTGCTCGATGACCACCGGGTGCGTGAGGAAATCGCCACGGCGGTCCACGCAACGCTCGCGGGAGGCCTCGGCTACAACCATGGCCTGTGTCATGGCGACCTGGGCAACGTGCTCTTCCTGCTGGAGGCCGCGCGCGCACTGCACGATGACACGCTGCTGCGGCGCACCTATCAGCTCGCGGGCGGCATCCTCCAGGGCATCGAGTCGCATGGCTATCTGCATGGCCTGCCCGACAGCATCGAGACGCCAGGGCTGATGGTGGGGCTCGCGGGCATCGCCCACGGCCTGATGCGGCTCGCGGCGCCGGAGCGGGTGGCGGACGTGCTCTCCGTGGCCCCTCCCATCTCGTGAAGCGGCTTCGTTCCCGACGAACTCCGGCACCGCGAGGGTTGGCGGTCCGTTGGCAGTCCCCCAACAACCCAAGAGGAGCAGCACCATGAGCCACAGCGACAAGAACCACATCCTCCGCGCCTGGCGTGACGCCGACTACTACGACAGCCTCTCCGACGCGGAGCGCGCCGCGCTTCCGGCCAGCCCCGCGTCCGTCATGGAGCTGGAGGATGCGACGCTGGCGTTCATCACCGGCGGCGATGCCGAGGCCACCTGCCCCGCCACCCCCACGCCCAACGAGCTCACCTGTCTCTATACGAACTGCGGGCGCACCGCCTGCTGTCGCTGAGCGGAGGGACGTGAGCTGACGCGGAAGGACCGTGGCGACTCGACGTGAATACGGACGTAGACCGCTCGGGGGAGCGGCGGAGGAATGCCGCTCCCCGGTCTGCCCCACCGAGAAGCTGAGCGCAGTGCCTATCCAAACAGGCCCAGTGACGGAGGCGGCGTGAAGCCAGGGAACACCCTCGCCAGCTCCACACCAGGCCGACAGGCACGCAGGACTTCCGCCAACGGCACGCGTACGTCCGTCCATGCAGGCACATCGCGCCCGTCCTGCAAGTGGTCCGGCTCCAGCGAATCGAAGCGTCCGTACACCTTGCCGCCCTTCACGCCGCCGCCCAACACCAGCATCGCGCTGCCCACACCGTGGTCCGTTCCGCGACTGCCGTTCTCCCGCACGGTGCGGCCGAACTCCGTCAACACCACCACCGTCACCTGCTCCAGCCGAGGTCCCAGGTCCGCGGCGAAGGCAGACAGCGCGCTCCCCAACTCCTGGCAGCGGTTGGCGAACGCGCCCGTCGCGGCACCCTGGGCGGCATGCGTGTCCCAGCCGCCCGACTCCGTCGCCGCCACCGCCAGCCCCACTTCTCCGTGGATGAGCCGCGCGATGTCCCGCAGCCGCTGCCCGAGCGGCCCCTTTGGATACGCCACCGCCGCGTGCGAAGGCAGCTTCGCCAGCCGGTCCTCGTCCAGCAGGGACATCGCCTCGAATGCGCCCTGCCCTGTCGTCCGCAGCGCCTCGTCCACGGCGCCCGCATAGAGCGCACTGAAGCCCCGGGTGGCTTCCTCTCCCCGGCGTCCGCCTCGCAACCGGAACTCCTCCAGCCGCCCCATGGCCACCGCCCCCGCGTCTCCGAACAACGCTCGGGGCAGCGTGGGCTGCAGCGCCACGGCGCGCAGCGCGGCGCCCTCCTCTTCGTCCAGCGCGCGGTTGAGCCAGCCATCCGGCGTCGATTTGCGCCCTGGCGTTCCAGACTCCACGAAGTCTTGCGCGTCGAAGTGGGAGCGGACCGGCTCCGGCAATCCCACGCCATGCAGCACCGCCAGCCGGCCGTCGTGCCACAGCGGCATCAGCGCATCGAGCCTCGGATGCAAACCGAACGGCCCTGACAGCTTCAGCGCGGCATCGGGCCCGCTTGCCCGCAGAGCCAGCGAAGGGCGCGCCCGGTGGTACGCCGCATCCTCGATGGGCGGCACCAACGAGAGTCCGTCCACGCCTCCGCGCAGGAAGACTGTCACCAGCGTGCGGCGAGCGGCTGACGCTGGACTCGCGGCGAGCGCCCGTCCCAGGCCCCCCGGAGCACAAACAAGCCCCACGCCCGTCACTCCCAGGGCGCGCAGCAGATGGCGGCGAGTCAGCGGTGCGATCATGGCCTCTGGAGCTCCGAAGTTGCGCCCGTCTCCAGGCAAGAACACGCAACCCCACGAGAGGTTAACTCGCTCAACACCGCCAGCGACCTTTCCTCACGGCGCGTCCGCGCGCCTTGACAGCCCAAGAAGGCCGACAGCCTGGGCCTTGGCCCGGGCTCAAAAGGGAACCTGGTGTGAATCCGGGGCTGCCCCGAGGCGGTAAGATACGAGTCGCATGTCGGATGGAACTCGGTGCGGAAGGCGCCCCAGGCCGACTGCTCCAGCGTGACATTCACATCACGCAGCTTCGCAGCGGGCACCTTCAGCGTCACCACCTGCTCCAGGCCCATGACGACGTGCCAGCTCACGACCTCCACACCGGTGGGCGGAAACTGCTGGAAGAAGTCCTGCTTCGGCGAAGCTCCTCACTTCGCGCACCGTCCCGATGACAACCGTCAGCGGCCGAGGTCGAACTCCAGCTGGAGCTCGGTGACGTCCCCCTGGCAGGGCCCCTCGCTCGCGACGTCGGCCCGGAGCGAGAGACGGCCCTTGAGTTTCGGAGGAGCATCGAGCACCAGCTCTCCACGCAGCTGCTGAGGCGTCTGCTCGATGTAGCGCGGCATTTCATCACAGACCGTCCATGCCCACGCCGAGACGATTGCCGGAGCGTGGCCCGCCTGCGCGGTGAACTCAGCGGCTCCATCGGAACCGTAGGCCAGGGGAATGGCGGTACCCGCGATGGTCAGCGCCGAGCGGTCGGCGCCCAGGGCCGTGGAGTCGAATCGCAGTTCCATGCAGGATTGATGGGTGCCGTCGGCGTCGACATCCGTCACACCATGGAAGCCGCACACGGACATCTCTCTGAGCCCCGAGCTCCCCGCCCCATCCTCAGTGATGAAATGCGAGCCGGGGGACTCCGTGAACTCCTTCCATGCTTCGCCATGACGGGCGCGCATGGTGAGGTTCCAGATCGGCTCATCCCCACCACAAGCGGGGAGCAGGAGCAGCAGCGCCAGCGAACAAGCCGGCGTGAAGAGACGGGACGGCTCGGTGAATGGGGTCATGTCGGGAGGCGTGACTAGCACGACGTCTTGCGTTTGAACCGCGAAGCAGAGGACTCAGCGGGCCCACCACGCAGCCGCCGAGCCAATCCTGACTCCTGAGAAACCAAACACGTCAGCCCATCTTTCCAACCTATCCGGCGATGTCAGAGGGCTCCGATACGTTGACTTCTCAACATCAGGAGAAGCGGATGCACCCCGACAACACGGAAGTGAAGAGCGGCCTCAAGGCCATGATCGTCGACCGCCTGCGGCTGGACATCGACCCCGCGAGCATTCCGGACGGGGCACCGCTGTTCGGTGGTGACTCGCAGGAAGGTGAGGCGGGAGGACTGGGACTCGACAGCGTCGAGGCGTTGGAGATCGTGGTCGGCATCGAGGAGAAGTGGGGCGTCGTCATCGCGGATGACAGCGTCGCCAAGGAGTTCCACTCCATCGACACGCTCGCCGCGCTGGTCAACCGGCTCATCGCGGAAGGCGGGAAGAAGGCCGCCTGTGCCTAGCCAACAGGCAGCAACGCCCGCAGGGCTCGGCATCCAGGAGCTCCTCCGGCTCCTGCCGCATCGCTATCCGATGCTCATGGTCGACAGGATTGACAGCTTGGAACCCGGCGTGTTCGCCGAGGGAATCAAGTGCGTCACGGCGAACGAGCCCTTCTTCCAGGGGCACTTTCCCGAGCACCCCATCATGCCCGGCGTGCTGATCGTCGAATCCATGGCCCAGGTGGCGGGCGTCATGCTCCGCACGAGGAGCCGCCCGGACCTCGCGCCCGTGGAGCCTGCGGCACAGAAGCCAGCGCGGCCGGGCGTGATGGCCAACATCCACCGGATGCGCTTCCGCCGCCCTGTCGTTCCGGGAGACCAGCTCCGTGTCCGGGCCACGCACCTCAAGAGCCTCGGCACCATCCACCATGTGAAGGTCGAAGCACGCGTGGGTGAAGAGCTGGTCGCCGACGGCGAATTGATGCTGGGCGCCTAGCCCCAAGGAAACACATCACCATGTTCTTGAAAGTGCTGCTCCAGGGGAGCGGCTTTCCACGGCTGCGCTCCACTGTCACCCTCGTGCAATCCCAACAGCGAAACATCCTGGTGGACAGCGGTCTGTGCGACGACGCGGGACGCCTGGTGCTCGCACTCAAGGAACGCGGCCTGACACCGGATGACGTGGACGTGGTCGTCGCCACACACCTCCACTACGACCACTGCGGCAATCACTTGCTGTTCCGCAACGCGCAATACGTCGTGGGCGCCAAGGACTTCGTCGAAAACGCGCACTTCATCGAGGCGTATCACCAGGACCACACCCCAGGGAAAGCCGCGACCTCGGAGCTGCTGCGCGAGCATTACCAGACGGTGAAGGAGTTCTATGTCCGGTCCATCGTGCGCGAGGTGACTCGGAACATCGGGTTCTACAACCGCGTGCTCGAACGTGACTCGCGCTTCGTCCCTGTCGACGGCAGCCACTGGCTGACGGAGGAGGTCGAGGTGCTGCCCACGCCGGGCCATACCCATGGGCATATCTCCGTCGTCGCGCACCGCGCCCGCACGGACGATGAGGGCACGCCGCGAAAAATTCTCATCGCGGGGGATGCGCTCTTCACACGGAAGACCTTGGTGGAGAACGCCGAGCGGGAGCTCCAGCTCGCGCAGGACACCGAGCTCTACAGCCACACCCGCCGCAAGCTCCTCCGCGAATACCGCCACATCATTCCGGGCCACGACTGTCTGGTGGACACGGCGCCGTCCGAGCCACTGGAGAAGCTCTCATGAGCCCCCATCGCGTCGTCATCACGGGCCTTGGCGTGACAGCTGCCAATGCACTGTCCTCCGACGAGCTCGCCCAGGCCCTGTCGAACCGCCGCAGCGGCATCCGGCGGGCTGCTCCGTTCGACATCGAAGGCCGGACGTACTCCGCGGGCGTGGTGGACCTGCCGGACGAGACGCCCGACAACGGTTTGGACCGCGTGTCAAAGCTGGCCCTTCACGCCGCGGAGCAGGCCCTTCGCGACAGTGGGCTCGAAGCCCAGGGGAACTGGCGGGAGGTGGCGGGGGTCATGCTGGGCACGAGCCGTGGGCCCGCTTTGTCCCTCGAACAGGTCATTCGCTCCGGAGGTGATGAGGACGCTCGCCGGAGACACTTCGGGGAAGTTCCCTTCTCCTCCATCGCGCGAAACGTCGCGGACCGGTTCGGCCTGGGCGGCATCCTGTCCACCGTCACCATGGCCTGCGTGTCCAGCAGCCTCGCCATGGGCCGAGCACTGGACGAAATCCGTCAGGGACGGGCCTCCGTGATGCTGGCGGGAGGAGCGGACGCACTGACCCTGCTCAGCTTCAGTGGCTTCTCCGTCCTGCGCGCCATGACGCCCACGGTGTGCCGCCCCTTCGACCATCGGCGCAATGGGATGGTCCTCGGCGAGGGCGCGGGCATCCTCGTGCTCGAGGAGCTGAACCACGCGCGCCAGCGGGGCGCTCGAATCCATGCGGAGCTGTGCGGCTGGGGAACGGCGGGTGATGCCCATCACCCCACCAGCCCGCACCCCGAGGGCCGGGGGCTCCAACAGGCGATGACGCTCGCCTTGCGACAGGCGGGACTGACGACGGAGCAGATCGACTTCGTCAACCTCCACGGAACCGGGACGCCGGCCAATGACCCCGCGGAGTGCCAGGCAATGCGAGGTGTCTTCGGCGCGCGAGCCGCGTCGGTGCCGGTCAACTCCCTCAAGCCCTACTTCGGCCACACGCTGGGGGCCTCCGGCGCGCTGGAGCTCATCGGCTCCGTGCTGGGCATGGCTCGCGACTTCCTCCCGCCCACCCTCAACTGCGAGGAACTGGACCCGAAGTGCGACGTCGACGTGGTGCGTGGCGAGGGCCGCGCCCAACGCATCGACACGCTGATGAGCACCAAGTCCGCGTTCGGCGGGGCGAACGTCGCCCTCGTTGCCCGGCGCTTTCCCGAGACAGGGAGGGCGCCACGATGAGCCGGCGCATCGTCATCAGCGGGCTCGGCGCGGTGTGTCCCCGGGCCACGGGACCTGCGGCCCTCTGGGAGCACTTCTCCCAAGGCGATGCGGGCCCACCGTCCTCCCTGGCGGAGCGCATTCCCGACGCGGCGTTCGCGAAGCAGTCCGCCCAGTTGCGGCACATGGACCGGCTCGGCCGCATCGCGCTCACCGCGACCACACTGGCCATCGAGGATGCCGGGCCCGGCAATCCCCTCCAGACAGGCATCGCGTTCGGCTCCAGCTACGGCTGCCTGCCCACGAACGCGGAGTACCTGGAAGCCATCCTGGAGCGAGGCGGCCGTTACGGAAACCCGGTGGTGTTCCAGAACACCGTCACCAACGCGGCGACGGGCTACATCTCCATGGTGCACGACCTTCGCGGTCCCACCGCGACCTTGTGCTCGGGCCACGCCGCGGGACTGGAGGCACTTCGCTTCGGCTGCCAGCAAATCGAGGAGGGGCAGGCGGAGCGGATGGTGGTGGTGGGCGCGGACACCCTGAGCCCTTTGCTCCTGGCTGGCATCGCCCTACCTGAGGGAATGCGGGTGAGTGAAGCGGCGTGCGCCCTGGTCCTGGAGGAGCACACGCGCGCCCTGACGCGCGGCGCACACCGCCACGCGGAAGTCCTGGGCACCGGACACCGGGGAGGCTCGCTCACGAACCAGGCGCACACGCTGGCCCGCGCAGTGCGGGACGCGCTGCACACGGCTCGAATCGCGCCCGAGCAACTGGGCGCCGTCTTCTCCTGTGCGAACGGCCGAGGAGGCTTCGACGGGTGGGAGCAGCGTGGGCTCCACGAAGCCCTCGGGGCGCACGCGGCGAAGGTGCCCGTGAGCTGTCCCAAGGACGTGCTTGGAGAGACGTTCAGCACGGCGGGCATGCTGGCCGTCGTGCTGGCCACGCGGGCCCTCGACAAGGGATGCGCGCTGGTCACCGCCCTGGGGGGTGAGGGCAGCGCCCTGGCCGTGGTGCTGCGCGGGGGTGCTCATGACTGAGCACCCCATGGCCCGCATCTACGGCGGGACACCGCACCGGTTCCCCATGCTGCTGGTCGACGCGGTGGAGACGCTCTCACCGGGCTTTGGCAGGGCGTTCAAGCAGGTCTCCGGCAACGAGATGATGTTCGAGCGTTTCGGAGACGCGCCCCCCGCCCTGCCCTCCTGCCTGCTGGTGGATGCCCTGGGACAGGTCGCCATCATGCTCCTGCGCGAGCCCGACGAAGCCACACCGTCTGTCTGGTACCTCGGCGGCATCGAGGCAATGACATTTCACACACCCGTCCCGGCCGGCAGCGTCCTGCGGATGGAAGCCAACATTCTCAAGCGGTGGCGGACCACGGTGCGCGTCGAGGTCAAGGCCTGGGCCGACGCGGTCCCGGCTGCCAGCGGCGTCATGGTGCTTTCCCAGAGAGGTTCAAAGTCACATGAGTCACCCTGAAACAAACACACCGTTCCTGGACGGCTTCCTCCACCAGCAGGTGGTGCTGGTCACCGGAGCGGGACAGCCCATCGCCAATGCCATTGCACGGCGCCATGGGAAGGCGGGGGCGCGTCTGGCCCTGGTGTTCCTGCCGGAGCACGAGGCAGAGGCAACGGCACTCGCCAGGGAGCTGAGCGCGGAGCTGGCCCTGGCCTGCGAGTCTTCTGACGCACAGGCGGTGAGCACGGTGGTCCGCCGCGTCGCCACGGAACTGGGCCGCATCGACCTGCTCATCAACGCGTCATTGAGCCGCGCGGCCGGCCGGCTCAGCGACCTGTCCGCCGAACAGTGGAAGGCCGTGCTCGACCGCCAGTTGAGTGGGACAGCGTGGTTCTGCAAGGAGGTCATCCGCCCGATGATGCGCAAGCGCTCGGGGCGCATCGTCAACCTGCTGGATGCCGCTTCCGGAGGCGCGAGCCGCGTGGCCGCCGAAGGCATCACCGCGATGACACGCGCGCTGGCGAACGAGGTGGCCCGGCAAGGCATCTCCGTGAACACGCTGGCGGTCCAACTCCTCGAGGAGGAGACAGCACACCTCACCCCAGCGCAGCGCGAGCGGCTCGACGGCGAGCTGGGTCCCCTGGGGCGGCTCGGGAGCGCGGAGGAGGTCGCCGAGGCCGTGCTCTTCCTCGGTTCGAGCGCCGCGAACCTCACGACGGGTCAGCGCCTGTCTGCCACCGGAGGTCTGTGGTGAGTGAATCCCAGGCAGCACGTCAGCGGTTCCAGCAGCAGACGGTCATCATCACGGGCGGCTCGCGTGGCATTGGCAAGGCCATTGCCCTCGCCTTCGCCGCGGAGGGCGCGGACATCGTCCTCAACTACGGGAGCAACGCGGAGGCCGCGCGGCAGGCCGCCGCCGAGGTCGAGGCGCAGGGCCGACGCTGCGTGCTGGTCCCCGGCTCGGTCGCCAGTCCCGACGTACCAGGACAGCTCCGAGAGGCGGCGCTCTCCCACTTCGGCCGCATCGATGTGCTGGTGAACAACGCCGGCATCAGCCGGGATGGGCACTTGATGATGCTCCAGGCCGCGGCGTGGCGGGAGACGGTGGACGTCAATCTCTACGGCGCGCTCGCCTGCTGTCAGGCGGTCATCCCGACCATGGTGCAACAAGGCCGTGGCGCCATCATCAACATGTCCTCCTCCGCCGGAATCCGGGGACGCGCGGGACAGGTGCCCTACGCCGCCACCAAAGGGGCCTTGATTGGGCTGACGCAGGCGTTGGCGGGAGAGCTGGGGCCACATGGCATCCGGGTGAACTGCGTGGCGCCTGGCTTCGTGGAGACGGAGATGGTCGCGGGGCTGATGAACCGTCCCGGGGTGCGGGAGGGCTTCATCCAGGCCACCCCCATCCGCCGGCTGGGAACCGTGGAGGACGTCGCCAACGCCACGCTCTTCCTGGCGTCTCCGGAGAGCGCCTACGTGGTCGGCGACGTGCTGCGCGTGAATGGCGGGCTGGTGCTGTAGCGCGCCGCTCGCGGACATCTGTCTTTTCAAGGAATCGCGCAACACGGGCTGAGAGGAACAGGATGAGCAACAAAGTCGTCGTTACCGGCATTGGCGTTCTCACGCCCATTGGCAACAACCTGGAGGAGTTCTCCGAAGGGCTTCGCTCGGGGAGAGATGGCATCGCGCCCGTCACCCGTTTCGACGCCAGCAAGCACCGCTGTCAGTCCGCTGGCGAGCTGAAGAACATCGACTTCTCCGCGCACTTCAGCCCCGAGGAGCTGCCCTACCTCAGTCGCGGCGCCCAGATGATTCGCGTGGCGGCGGCGCAGGGACTGGCGGCGTCCGGGCTGGACCTGGACGTCGAGGACCGCTCGCGCATTGGCGTGGTGCTCGGAACCAACCTGGGAGGAATGCCCGCGAGGAAGGAAGGCTACGCCGCGCTGCACTACCCCTACCGGCGCGGGCGCGCGGGCCCGAAGGAGCCCTGGCGAGCCCTGGTGCTCGACAGCTTCATCTGCGCCATGAGTGACCACGTCGCCAGCCAGTACCAGTTGGGGGGACTCAGCCTGGTCATGTCCACCGCGTGCAGCGCGGGCCTGCATGCCCTGGGCGTGGCGATGGATGTGATTCGCTCCGGGCGGTCGGAAGTGATGCTCGCGGGCGGAGTCGATCCGCTCAGTGAGATGCCCCAGGCCGGCTTCGGCGTCCTGCGCTCCCTGGCGAGCGACAAGCTGCGGCCCTTCAGCAAGGACCGCGACGGGACGCTGCTGGGCGAGTCCGCCTCGCTGTGGGTACTGGAGAGCGAGGCCCACGCGAAGCGCCGCGGAGCGAACATCCTGGCGGAGCTCGCGGGCTACGGAGGCTCCACGGACGCCTACCACATGACCCGGCCCGACGAGACGGGACGCGGCCCCGCGCGGGCCATGCAGGCGGCGCTGGCGAGCGCGGGCCTGAAGCCCGAGCAGATTGGCTACATCAAGGCGCACGGCACGGGCACGCCGGCCAATGACGTCATCGAGACGCGCGCCATCAAGCATGTCTTTGGCGAGCAGACCCGAGTCCCCGTCAGCTCCATCAAGGCGATGGTCGGCCACAGCCTCGGGTCCAGCGGCGCCATGGAGGCGGCCGCGGCGGTGGTGGCGCTGAACGACGGCTTCCTGCCGCCCACGCTGCACCTGGATACGCCAGACCCCGAGTGCGACCTGGACTACGTGCCCCATCACAGCCGGCCCACGAAGCTGGAAGCGGTGCTCTCCAACGCGTTTGGCTTTGGCGGCAACAACGCCGCGATGGTCTTCCGCCGCTGGGAGGGCTGATGGAACACAAGGGGAAACGCATGGCTGGCGGTACGCGAATGACAGATGAGATGCGAGTGGTCATCACCGGCATGGGCGCGGTGTCCCCCTACGGGGCGGGCGTCCCGCCCCTGCTGGACGCGCTCGCCGAGGGACGCAGCGCCATCCGCCCCATCGATGACTTCGATGTGTCGGGGTGCGGTTGCAAGCACGGGGCGCGCGTTCCTCGAGGGAGCCTGTCCGCGCTGACGGGCTCCAACAACCTGCGGCGGGCACCTCGAGGGACGCAGTACACGATGCTCGCCACGGAGGAGGCGCTCCAGATGGCGGGGCATGGGCCCTCCACCTGGAACCCGGAGCGGGTGGGCGTGTTCCTGGGCACCTACCGGGCCATGGCGGAGGTCAGCCAGGACATCTGGCACCGCATCATCACCAGCGAGCCACGCTTCGTCCAACCGCTCCTGTTCCAGGAGACCGTGACGAACGCGGTGGCCAGCGCGCTGAGCATCCGTTGGGGCTGGCGCGGCACCAACTACGCCATCAGCGCAGGGAACGCCTGCGGCTTCCAGGTGCTCGCGCTGGCGGCGCAGGCGCTGCGCAGTGGACGGGCGGACGCCCTCATCGCGGGGACGTTCGACCTGTTCACCACGGCCACGCACTTCGACATGGATGACATTGGCGTGCTAAGTGATGCCAACGTGAGTCGTCCCTTCGACACCCGGCGAGATGGTTACATCATGGGAGAGGGGGCGGCAGTGGTGGTGCTGGAGACGCTCGCCTCCGCGCGGGAAAGAGGCGCCACCCCGCTGGCGGAGATTGCCGGCCTGGGCGTGGCGCACGACGGGCACGCCTTCGGCATCCACCACCCGGAGGGCCGGGGACTGGCCTCCGCGATGAGTCAGGCGCTTCGCGACGCGGATGCCTCGCCCGAGGCCGTGGACTACATCGCCGCGGCCAGCAACTCCACGCAGTCGTTGGACAGGGCGGAAGTGGCCGCGCTGAAGACGGTGATGGGCGCCGCGGCGAGCACCGTTCCCCTCAGCAGCGTGAAGGGGCTCATGGGCGAAGCCGAGTCCGCCAGCGACATGTTCAACCTGCTCGCCTGTGTCGGCGCAGTTCGGGGAGGCGGGTTGCCTGTCCAGGCCGGCACCGAGCAGCCGGAGTTCGAGCTCAATCTGGTGCGCCAGTCGCGGCCACACCGGCCCGTCCGGGCGGCCCTGGCGCACTCCTATTCGTTCGGGGGCAACGCCGGCGCGGCGTTGGTCCGGGCGCTCTAGCATCGAGGAACACAGACATGGCCAACTTGGAAGGGACGGCGGCAAGCACGGCGAACGAGGACGTGCTCCTGTCCCTGAATGACATCCGGCGCGACTACGTCCTGGGAGAAACACGGGTCGAAGCCTTGAAAGGCGTCTCCCTGCGCATCCACCGGGGAGAGTTCGTCGCCATCTGGGGCCCGTCGGGCAGCGGCAAGTCCAGCCTGATGAACATCCTGGGGCTGGTGGACGCGCCCACCTCGGGTGAGGTGTCGCTGGAAGGCACGCCCATCGCGAAGCTGACGGACAACTCGCTCTCCGACTTGCGCAGCCGCAAGGTCGGCTTCGTCTTCCAGAGCTTCAACCTCATCCCCGTGCTCAGCGCCCTGGAGAACGTCATGGTGCCGCTGCAGATTCAAGGCGTGGGCGCCGCCGAGGTACGCGCGCGCGCCAGTCAGGCCCTCAAGGACGTGGGCCTGGAGAATCAAGCCAACGCGCGCCCGGACAAGATGAGTGGCGGTCAGCGCCAGCGCGTGGCGATTGCCCGCGCGCTCGTCACGTCGCCGTCCATCGTCGTGGCGGATGAGCCCACGGCCAACCTGGACTCGGAGAACAGCTACATGGTGGTCAAGCTCATGCGTGAGCTCAACCGCTCCAAGCGCGTCACCTTCATCTTCACCACCCATGACCCGCGGCTCATGGACCTGGTCGACCGGAAACTCCTGCTCAAGGACGGCCTGCTCCAGGCGGACGAGGCTGTGCGATGAACTACTTCTCCATTGGCTTCCGCAACATCCTGAAGAATCACCGGCGCAGCCTCGTCACCCTCCTCTCCGTGGGCTTCGGCTTCGCCTCCATCAGCCTCTTCGCGGGGTACATCAAGTATGTGTACAGCGGGCTGGCCAAGCAGGCCATCCATGGGGAACTGCTGGGGCACCTGACGGTGATGAAGCAAGGCCTGCGCACCCAAGGCCGCCTCCATCCGGCGCAATACATGTTCTCCAAGGAGGAGCTGGACCGGGTGATGCCCATCCTCCGGCAGTACCCTCACACGCGGCTGGTGACGCCGCGCATGTCCCTCAGCGGAATGGTGTCGAACGGCACCGCGTCCACCGTCTTCGTGGGCGAGGGCATGGTCCCCGAGGACGTCAAGAAGCTCCAGGGTGACTTCCAGCGCAAGCTGTCAGGTGACTTGAAGGCGGACAACCCCATCGGGGTGGCGACGGCGGAGGACCTGGGCAGGATTCTCAATTTGAAGCCCGGCGACTCGGCCGCGCTGTTGGTGAGCACGGTGACAGGTCAGGCCAATGCGCTAGACGTGGACATCGTGGACGACTTCAACACGGGCAACGTCGGCACCAACGACAAGTTCCTGTACCTGCCCTTCGACCTGGCGAAGTCCCTGTATGACTTCGACGGCGCCGAGCGGCTCATCGTGCTGCTGGATGACAAGGCCTTCACCGAGCAGGCGCGAACGGAGCTCACCGCGCAGCTCAAGCAAGCGGGCTTCGACGTGGAGCTCAAGACGTGGCTGGAACTGTCGAGCTTCTACTCACAGGTGAAGCGCCTGTTCGACATGATTTTCGCCTTCATCTTCAGCAACGTCTTCATCGTGGTGGTCATGAGCATCGTGAACTCGATGAGCATGACGGTGGTGGAGCGGACGCGGGAGATTGGAACGCTGCGCTCCATGGGTCTTCGCCGCTCGGGCATCCTGCGGCTCTTCACCACCGAGGCCTTCATGCTCGTGGTGCTGGGCTGCGCCGGAGGGTTGCTCTTCACGTTGCTGGTGCGGCTGGCCGTCAACAGCGCGGGCATCACCTATACCCCGCCCAACTCCTCCAACGTGGTCAGCCTCATGGTCGACCTCGACGTGCCCCGGATGGCGAGGACGTTCGTCATGCTCTCGCTGCTGGGCATCGCCGCGGCCTTCTTCCCGGCGCGTACCGCCGCGCGCAAGTGCATCACCGACTCGCTGGGCCATGTCTGACGGAAAGAGAGACATCACCATGAAACACATCCTGGCGCTCATCCTGGGGCTGCTGCTCTTGCACACCGGCACGGCGCGGGCGGCGGAGCCAGACGCGGCGGAGATTCTCAGGGCCTCGGACCGCTCGCGAGGTGGCGGGCTTCCTGGCATCCGCTGGACGGTCCGCATCACTCCCGAAAGCGGCGTGGACAAGGAGCCCGAGCGGCTGCTCACCCTGAAGGCCAATGCCACCGCCAGCCTCGCGGAGACGCGAGAGCCCGTGCGCTTCAAGGGCTCCAAGCTGCTCCAGGTGGACCGGAACATGTGGATGAGCCGTCCCGGCCTCCGCAAGCCCATCCCCATCTCACCGAGGCAGAAGCTCTCCGGTCAGGCGTCTCAAGGCGACATCGCATCGACGAACTACGCCGTCGACTACCAGGGCAAGCTGCTGCGCGAAGAGGACGTCAACGGCGAGGCCAGCTACGTGCTGGAGTTGAAGGCCATCAACACGTTCTGCACCTATGACCGCATCACCTACTGGGTCTCCAAGGCGCGGCAGGTCGGCGTCAAGGCGGAGTTCTTCTCCCTCTCCGGCAAGCTGCTGAAGTCCGCCACCTTCGAGTACGGCAACCAGCTCACTCACGAAGGCAAGACGTTCCCTTTCGTGAGCAAGATGACCATCCAGGACGCGCTCACCCCGGCCAAGACGACGCTGGAGTACGCCGACGTTCAGGTGACGGAGCTGGCGCGCGGGACGTTCGACGTCAACCGGCTTGGGAACTGAGGCGCATGCGCTCCAAGCGAATCGCTGTCTTCTCGCCAGCGGGCCTGCCGTTGTTCGTGGGCCTGCTGGCGGGAGGGCTGGGTACGACGGCGAAGGCCCAGGCATTCCAGGAGCTGCTGGAGCAGGGCTCCGCCGGCCTCCAGGTGCTGGCACTGGACAGTGAGCGAGGACTCCGTGAGAACAGCCTGCTCAATCCTGGCAACCGCATCGCCCGTCTTCCAGCAGGGCAGACGGAGGTGGAGGGCCGGCTTGATTTGAAGCTCGCCACGGACACCTTCGAGGTGAGCCTGAAGCCCCGGGCCCGCTTCGAGTGGCGGCGCTTCGGAGAGACGGGACCGGAGACGCGGCTCGACGCCTGGGTGAACCAGGGATTGGTGACGCTCTACCCGGTGCAGTCGCTCGCGGTGTCCCTGGGGAGGGACGTGCTCATGTGGGGGCCCTCCAACTTCCGTTCGCCCAGCAATCCCATCTACTTCGAGAACGGCCGGAACAACCCCATGCGCGAGCTGCGGGGCGTGGACGTGGCCCAGGCCACCTGGTCCCCCACGCAGGCCCTGTCCCTGTCGCTGCTGCACCAGTTCGGCGACGGGCGCGGAGACTGGCAATGGGAGAAGGAGGACGGGTTCAAGGCCCTGTCGTTGCTGAAGGTGGACTACACAGCCGAGGCCTCCGTCGTGGGACTGAACGCATCCAAGCGGTGGGCCCACGAACGCCCGCGCTTCGGTGCATTCGGGCAGACCACCGTCGGCGAGGCGCTGCTCCTCTACGCAGAAGGTGGCGTGCGGCAGGGGACCTCCGCGCTCTACCCCGAGCGGCTCCCCAACGCCGTGGGAGGCGCCTTCCTGCCGCGCCATGCCCGGGACCACCGGCTCATCTACTCCGCCCTCGCTGGCGGTGGCTACACGCTGGACTCCGGCCACACCGTCTACCTGGAGTACCTGAGCAACAATGAAGGCTACCGGTGGGCGGATGGCGCGCGGTACTTCGACATCGCCACCCGTGCATCCTCGGTCCTGACCCTCCCCTCTCCGGATGCCGCGCTCGCGGGCCAGACGCTGGGAGCGGCGCTCAACAACGGACTGCCGCTGCTGGGGCGGCACTACCTGTTCATGCAGGTGCAGAACAACCCCACCGACACCGGGCCGACCTGGCAGCTCCGCTATTCACTCAACCTGGTGGATGGCAGCGGACAGGCCTCCGCCTATGCGGAGTGGAATGTCTGGAGCCGCGTAGCGCTCTTCGCGCTGGGCGTCATTCACCACGGAGGCCCCCGGACCGAGTTCCACTCCCTGCTGAGCCAGTCAATTCTCGTGGGAGCCAGGGGCTACGTCCTGTAGGCGCGAAGGCAGCGCCATCGCGCTGCGCCAAAGCAGGAAGGCACTTGGGAGCTCGGGCCGCAATAGAACTCATACTCGACGTGAATTTTCTCATTCGTTCCGATACGCTGGGGAAATGATTGTCAGGGGCGAACAACTGACGGCGCTGGGGAGCGCGAGAGAGACGCAGTTCACCAGCGAGATGGTCACCCACCTGCGGTCACACTTCCCGAGGGAAGTCGATGGCCTCGGCGATGGTGAACTGCGCATCCACATCGAAGAGAGCCTGACCCGGGCACGCGGCTACGGCCTCACGAGCACGCAAGACACCATCCGCTTCCTGAACCTCTGCGCATCGTTCGGCTGGCACTTCGACCAGGAGCCATCGCGCCCCTGGGTTGGCGAGTACCTGCATGACGCGGAGATTGCATTGCCCTCGGAGCGGTTGAGCCGGGTGTCGCGCCGGTGCCTGCGTGACCTCAAGACTGAATCGAACAACCGCAAGGCGCGGGCTGCGCTGGGCGGTGCCGCATGAGCGAGCCTTTCTGGGAATCAGATGCCCCTCCCGTTCAAGACCCCGCGGCGTTGTACTTCGCCGGTTCGGGTCGCCGGCCACCGCCTGAGCCCGCGGCGCCCGAGGCGGAGGACGACAAGCACGCGAGACTCGCCGCCGCCGAGCAGGTCGCGAGCCAGAGCCCGGCGAACGTGGCCCCCGGCAGCCTCACCGTTCCGTGTCCCCTGCGCGAAGCCCACACGATAGAAGTCCGCGTCATCGGCTCCGACGACGCCCCGTTGGAGAACGTCACCCTCGTGCTCGAGAAGAGCGAGTCCGAGGTGCTCATCGCGAAGACGGACGCTGATGGACTCGCGCGCTTCCGCGGCCTCGCGATGGGGAAGTACCAGCTCCACCCGCGTGAGCTCGACCACGAAGCCTGGGAGCTGGAGTCGTCCGAGAAGCTTCCCCCCGAGCGGGACCGCTGCGACACGAATGCCGCATGGCAGGCCCCGAGTGGGCCTGACACGAGGGAAGCCATCACCCACGTCGTGCAAGCCGGCGAGTGCATCTCGACCCTTGCCTACCGGCACGGACATCTGCCGGAGACACTCTGGAACGCGGAGGAGAACGCGGCGCTGAAGGAACTCCGTGGGGACAAGAACATCCTCAATCCCGGGGACTCCGTCGTGATTCCCGCGCCCCGCCGTGGGACGGAGGGCGTCGACGCTGGCAACGCCTACCTCCTCCGTGGGAAGGGGTTCACGGAGACGCTTCGCGTCCGGTTTCTCGACGCGGAGGGCCAGCCTCGCGTGAAGCTGCCCTACGTGGTTTCGCTGGAGAGCGACGTCAGGACCGAGGAGCGCGCTGGAGCGACGAACAGCGAAGGATTCCTCGTCGAGCCCGCATCGGCGTCGGTCCATACCCTGAAGGTCACCTTCGGCTCCGGCTCCAAGCGAGAAACCTACGCGTTCCAAGTCGCCAGACTCGCGCCGCTGGACACCCTCGCTGGCGCCCAGGCGCGGCTGTGCCACCTGGGCTATAGCTGTGGCGAAGAGGATGGCGTCATGGGCCCGTGGACGCGACGAGCGCTCCGCGACTTCCAGCGCGACCATGACTTGCCGGTGACCTGTGAGCTCGACGACGCCACGAGGACACGGCTCCGCGCTGAGTACCTGGCCTGAGTGCCCCCCACGTTGACTGAGCAGCGCGGAGGCAGCCCATGGGGCGCCTCCGCGGCCCGGCCCATGAACAATCGCCCGCAGACGAGGAGACATCCCGCATGCCGACCGTGACAGGCATCACTCCCGACAACGTCACAGTTGATGGAGGTGAACGGGTAACGATTACCGGAACCCTGTTCACGGCGGGCTCGACCGTCACCTTCGGGGGGACTCCCGGAACGAACATGGTGTTCGTCTCCGCCACCCAAATCACGGTCATCGTGCCCGCCCGGGCGCTCCCAGGCACTGCGGTCGTCCAGGTCCGGAACGTCCATGGGGCACCGGCCACTTTCGTCGGCTTCCACTATCGCTGTGTCGTGAGCAGCATCACGCCAGCGGAGGGGCCTTCGTCCGGGGGGACTGACCTTGTCATCACCGGCAAGGGATTCCACGCCCAGATGGAGGTGGAGTTCGGCGGCGTCCTCGCGACCCACGTCGTCGTGGCGTCCGCGACCGAACTCCGGGCGCGGACGCCAGCCCACGCCGCGGGGAGTGGCGTTGCCGCCGCCGACTTCTGGAACCACGGCCGGGCCGCGGGGACGCGGGCCGCTTTCAGATACTGCACGCCCCTGGTGACAGGCGCGACGCCGAACAGCGCGCGGCCAGGAG
Source organism: Myxococcus sp. AB056 (assembly GCF_006547365.1). Classification (NCBI taxonomy): domain Bacteria; kingdom Pseudomonadati; phylum Myxococcota; class Myxococcia; order Myxococcales; family Myxococcaceae; genus Myxococcus; species Myxococcus sp. AB056. Next base: position 68,664 of record NZ_VHLB01000011.1, read on the forward strand.
GCGGCGAGGACATCGTCCTCCGTGGCAAGTTCTTCGACGCGGCGGCGACGGTCTCCTTCGGCGGTACGCCCTCACCGCACGTCGTTTTCCGCTCCAGTACGGAGTTGGTCGCGCAAACGCCAGCGCACGCCGTGGGGGCCGCCGACGTGGTGGTCACCAACGGTGACGGCGTCGCCGGCACGCTGACCCAGGGGCTCACCTTCATTGGCGCCGAGGTCACGAGCATCCAACCGGCCCGAGGTCCCTCCGTTGGGGGTACCGACGTCACCATCCGGGGCGCGCGCATCGCCGCCGGAGCCACGGTGTCGATCGGGGGCACGAACGTGGTCCCCACCATCCATCCCCCAGACTCCCTCACCGCGAGGACACCGGCGCACGCCGCGGGCGCCGTCGACATCGTCGTCCAGAATGGGGGAGAGGCCGCGAGCACGCTCGTCGGGGCCTTCACCTACATCGCGGCGCCTGCCATCACCCGCGTCGAACCACCCCGGGGGACAACGGCCGGAGGGACGGCCGTGACGGTGACGGGGACGGACTTCGCGGAGGGCGCGCGGGTCCTGATGGGCGGCCGCCCCGCGACCCAGGTCACCATCGTCTCTCCGACGACGCTGACCGCAACCACCCCGGCCCACGCCGCGGGCACCGTCGACATCGAGGTCCAGAACGCGGACGGCGCCCCCACCACGCTCGTGGGCGCGTTCACCTACACCCAGGTCCTCTCCATTGCGCCCGCACGCGGACTGCCCGCGGGAGGAACGGATGTGGTGATTCGTGGCCACGGGTTCGCCATGGGCGCGACGGTGAGCATCGGGGGGACGGCCGCGACCCACGTCAATCGCGTGTCCGACACCGAGCTTCGCGCGAGGACGGCGGCGCATGGCGCGGGCCTCGTCGATGTCGTGGTGACGAACCCCAACACACCGGCGATGACGCTCGCCAACGGGTTCACCTACGCCACCGTGACGAGCATTCTCCCCGCCGAAGGCCCCGTCGCTGGCAACACCGTGGTGGTGATACGCGGGGACGCCTTCGCGGACACCACCACGGTTGCGTTCGGAGGGACGCCCGCGGCCGCCGTCGCATTCCAATCCGCGCAGGAGCTCCACGCGACAACCGCCGCGGGAATCGCGGGCCCGGTTGACGTGGTGGTGACGCGGGCGGTGGGTGGCGCGGAGCAGGTCACCCACGGGTTCGCGTTTCGCGCCGCGCCCACCATCGCGAGCGTGGCTCCGCCGGCCGGCCCCGCCGCGGGAGGGACCTCCATCACGCTCACGGGGACCGGCTTCGTCGACGGCGCGACCGTCACCCTCAACGGCGTCAACGCGACCCACGTCCGGGTGCTGTCGCCGACGACGCTCACCGCGACGACCGCGGCCCAGCTCCATGGCACGGTCAATGTGATGGTGACCGTCCCCAGCGTGCCCAGCGGGACGCTCGTCAACGGCTTCACCTACCGTCAACTGCCCACGCTCGCCGCCATCACCCCCGCGCAAGGAGCGCTCGAAGGTGGCAGGGCGGTCGACATCACCGGGGCCCGGTTCCTGGACGGAATCCAGGTGCGCATTGGCGGAGTGGACTGCACGGATGTCGTCGTGGTCAACGCGGGCCTTCTCCGGGCGCGCGTACCCGCGCACGTCGCCGGGGCGTGTGACGTCCAGGTCCAGAACCCGGGCGAACCGCTCAGCCTGCCCTTGGCGAATGCGTTCACCTACGTGGATGCCCCCACTGAGACGGGAGACAACGACGTCGTCTTCCTCATGGACGGAGAGGAGTACTTCGAGGAGTTCCGCCTCAACCTCGAAGCCGTGCGACAGGCGCCGCGACATGCGCTCACGTACGTTCGCCTCGCGTTCTGGATGATTGAAGCGTCAGTCACCATGGGCGACCGGGCCCACTTCCGGGTGCCCAATCACACCCTCCTCTCCTATATCGACCGGGTCATCCGCGCGGGGCACGACTTCGACATCATCGTCTGGCGCCCGGCGAAGGTGGAACGGGTGAGCGAGGGCAAGGGCGTCGCCGAAGTGAATGAGGCTTTCGCGCAGGCCGTGGCGGAAATCGACCGCGCCGCGGCCGCCGCGGGCCCGGGGGTGGGACGCGTCCGCGTCTTCCTGGAGACCTACGAAGGGGAAATCGGGGCCTCGAACCACCAGAAGATTGCCATCTTCTCCGTCGCGGGGCAGCGAACGGTGCTCCTCGGAGGCATCAACCTTTCTCCCTCCTACTTCGCGCCCAACGATCATTCGAACAATCAGACCTGGCACGACGCCGCCATCCGTCTTCGCGGCCCCGCGACGGATGACGTTGAAGCCGAGTGGATGCGCCGGTGGCGGCGGACCTCCCAAATCGAGGAGCGGTGGATCTGGAACAGCTTTGGAGGAGGCGGAGACATCCTGGCGCGAGGATTCGCATTCAACGCGAGTCAGACGGTTCGACGGGAAGCCATTCAGATTCAGGAGAACCGGACGCTTCAGGCCCCCCAGGCCGCCAACATCAACGTGAGCATCGCCTTGACGCGCTCAGAGGGAAAGACGCGCTATCGCAAGCTGCGCGACCTGCTCCTGGCGCGCATCGCGGCGGCGGATCAGTACATCTACCTGGAGAACTACCACTTCGCGGATCCAGAGATTGTTCGAGCCATCTACACGCGCCACGAAGTCCGCCGACAGGCCGGCCAGGAACTGCGCGTCATCGTCATGATGCCCACGGGTGGCGGTGCCCCCGGCTATATGACGCGTCGCTCGTGGCTCCAGATTGTCCTGCGACTCCGCAGACCGAATGGGACCCACTACTGCAGCCGCGTCTACTACATGGTGAACGGCGTCGAGCAGCACATCGACCGGGTCGACTGTGTCACGTGGACCGTGGTGGACACGTACCAGGCGAACAACCCGACGGCCTCGAGCTGGTTGGAGGCCGACACCCTCACGTTCCGGAGAAATGGAGGTGGGGGCATCGACACCGTGGTCAAGCTCGAAGACATCTCGCGCGTGGATTGCGCGCTCCATATCTACACGTGCATGAACGTCACCGCCAGGGCGCGTATCTACACGCACTCGAAGGTGGCGATCATCGACAACCGTTGGCTCATCGTGGGCTCCGCCAACTGGTCGTATCGCAGCATGCAATACGACGGGGAGATCTCCGCGTTCATCGACAATCCCGCGCTTGCCCAGAACACGCTCCAGCGGCTCCTCGGCCACTACGACACAGCCACCCCGCTCACCGTGAACAACATCGAGGCCGAGGCCTGCACCAACCTAGCGGGGGTATTGGGCACGAATCTCGTGAGGCAAGCCGCCATCATCAATCACTACGTCGTCCTTCCACTCGGGCACACCACCCAACCCAATTTCGGGCTTCCACGCGTCAGGCCCGGCCTGATGGAGGTCCCCAACTACACCTGGTATTGAGACAACTCACCGGCCGCCCAGCTTCTCCAGCATCTTCACCGCGTTGGCGTTCTTGGGGTCGAGTTCCAGCGATTTCTTGTAGCGCATGACGGCGTCATCCTTGCGGCCCGCCTCGGCGTAGGCCTCCCCGAGGCTGTCGTGGGCGTTGGCATCCTCGGGATAGAACGCCGCGTTGGCCTCGAACACCTTCACGGCGTCCGCGAGCTTCTTCTGGCGCAAGAACCCATAGCCAATCTCGTTGAGGATTCCCGGGGACAACTGGGCGTCAGTCGCCTGCCCCTGCTTGCGGTCCTTGAACCAGGCCAGGGCAGAGTCCACGCCCTGGAGCCTGACCAGCAGGTCCACCGTCGTGGAGGGGCTGTCCGGCCGGGCCTCCTCCATGCCCTTCCAGCCATACTCCGCCACCGCGCTGGCGAGCAGCCTGTCAAAGAGGCGCGAGCCGTCGTCCGAGTTCGTCATCACGGCGATTCCGCTCCCTGAATCCGCCAGGGCCATGAGGAAGGCGCGGTAGCCCGCGTTGGCGCCGCCGTGCCCGAACCAGGCCTTGCCCTCCTCGCGCGCGAAGCCAATGCCGAAGTTCGAGGACTGAGCGGTGAGCATCTGCCTCGCCATCGCCGGGGAGACAATCCGCCGGGACTTGCCGTTCCGGGCCTTGGAGACCTCCAGGGCGATGCGCGCCAGGTCGGAAGGCGTGGTCCACAGCCCCGCGGGGGCCATCTCCGGGTAGGTGTGCCACCGTCCCTCCACGCTCGTGCCACCTGAACGAGTCCCCACGGCGGCGCGGGCTTCCAGCGCCTTGGGGAGCGGCTGCTCGAAGGTGCTGTCCTTGAGGCCCAACGGGGCGAAGACCGCATCCTTCATGATGCGCGGGAAGGGCTGCTGGAGCTGGTCGACGAGCATCTGCTGGACGACGACCGTGCCACCACCGCTGTAGCGCGTCCGCGTCCCCGGCACGGTGTCGACTCTCACGGCGCCGCTGTTCGCCGGAGCGGCGCCGTCCAGAATCTGCTGCGTCGTCGGCACGGCCGCTCCCTCCGCGTAACCCGCGAAGCCGTGCACCGTCGTGCCCGCGTTGTGCGCGAGCAACCGGCGGAGGGTGACCTTCTGCTCCTTCGTGAAGTCGTTCTCCGGCACCTTCCAGGAGACGAGCGTGTCGTTGATGTCCGCGTCGAGCGACCACTTGCGCTTCTCCGCGTGGCGCATGGCCGCGAGCGCCGTGACGGGCTTGCTGATGGAGGCCGCCTGGAAGAGCGTGTCGATGGCGACGGGCTCGCTGCCGCCGGACTGCTTCACGCCATAGGTCTTCGCCCAGACGAGCGCGCCCTTGTCGAAGACGGCGATGCTCAGCCCAGGCACCGAGTACAGCTCCATCCATTGCTGGAGCGTCAGGTGCCGGGGGGCCTCACCTGGAAGCACGACGGGAGCGAGCCCCGCCTCCACCCGCGCGATGCGTGCGGCCTCAGAGGGCCGCGCGAGCCACTCCGTAGTGGGACGTCGCGGGGCGGCGGCGGTGAGCAGCACGAGGGCGGCGAAGCTGGACAACGCCGTCGCGACGATACGGGCAGGACGCAATGGGGACATGGCGTGAGCGCTACGAAGGAGTTCGCAGTTGATTGTGCCCGCGCGGACGATTTCTGGGGCGTTCCGGACCAGGCGGCCACGGCACGCTGCGTGTGCGAGAGGCGAGGCTACTGCTTCTGGAACTCCGGCGAGCCCAGCAACAACCCGGCGATGAGCGGGACGTCCACGGGGCGTGTCTCTCCCACGGCGCTGGCAGCCTCGGCGCGCTTCGACAGCGCGTCGAGGATGGTCGCTCGCGTCTCCTCCGAAGGAGGCGCGCCCAGCAGCGCCTGGCCCAGCGAGTCCACCCAGGCGCGCTCAGTGGGCTCGGTTGGCGTGGCCAACGTCTTCAACGCCACCTTCGTCCCCGGCATCCGCCCGGACACCAGCTCCAGGCTGAAGTTGAGCCGGGCCACCAGGGAGCCGCTGCTCACCCACGGAGCCGCCCCTTCCGGAAAGCCCGTGGGCGCTGGGGCCCGGAAGAGCGGCTCGCCCATCTTCGCCAGGGACTGCACCAGCCGGGGGCGCACTGTCACCTCCGCTTCGGTGGCTCGCAGCGCGGACACCACGAACTCGAAGGGCGTCTTCACCTTCACGGCCCGCGCCTCGGGTGCCCAGAACTCTGGTGACTGGAAGAGCGCGCGGTACACGGTGGGCAGGTCCCCGCCCGAGTCGAGGAACACCTTCGCCACCCGCTCCACCAGCGCCGGCGGCGGCGTGTCCGAGACGAAGCGCCGCGCCAGCTTGCTCGCGACATGGCGCGCGGTGGAGGGGTGTCGCGCCAGCAGGTCCAACACCTGCTCCCCATCCGCCACGCTCCGCCGTCCGGGGATGCGCTGTCCCAGCACCCACTTGTCGTCCGAGTCATGCGCCCGGCGACGGAAGTAGAACGCAGGCTCCTGGCGCGGCTTGCGGATGCTCCAGCCCGTGAAACAGCGGGCCACCTCGCGCACGTCCTGCTGCGTGTAGCCACCCTCCACGCCCAACGTGTGCAACTCCAGCAGCTCACGCGCGTAGTTCTCGTTGAGGCCTGGCTTCGGCTCGGCGGGCTCCGGTGCGTCATCATCCTCTGACAGCGCTTCGCGTGACACGCGCTCCGGCATCCCGTCACGGACGCTGCGCCAGTTGTCCAGGTAGAAGAGCATCGCCGGATGGCGGGCCGTGGCGCCCAGCAGCTCCCGGAAGTTGCCGAAGACATGCGGGCGGATGGCATCGCGCTCGTAGGCCGTCACCATCCACCGCACCGCGCCTTTGTCCGAGGACACGTTGAAGTGGTTGAACCAGAAGTCCACCAGCACCTCTTCGAGCTGATTGGGACTCTCCACCGCCCGCAGCAGCTTCGCCGCGGATTGCTCCAGGCCGATGAGGGCGGGACGCTGAGGCTCACGCCCGTCCTTCAAGGCTTCCTCCCGCTGGCGCTTCGGCGGGTACTCCCGCACCAGCTCCGCCATGGACATCGTCAACGTGGGCAGCGCTTGGAGCTTCGCCTCCAGACCGGCGGGCAGCGGCGCACCGGGACGGGAGAGCTGCGACGCCATCCACTCCTCCACGCCCTGGCGCCGCAGGTCCGCCAGCGACTGTCGCGAAGGTCCGAAGGCCATGCGTCGCAGGACGTGGACCGCACGTGCCTCGTCGAAGGCGGGTCCGGCCGACACAGGCTCGGACGCCACCACGGTCGTGGAGTGCGGCCTGCTCGCACATGAGAGCACGAAGGCCACCAGGAATCCGACAGACAGAAGTCGCATGACGATGGAGGAACCCCACACGGTACCTGAAGTTACGCGGTGAGCTGTGGGCCCGAAGTCAAATGACGCTTTCCTGGCGCAAAGGACTCCCGGCCCACTGCATCGTGACTTGCCGTAGGGCGCACGATGTCGTTCCACCGGGACCGGGCTGCCCGTCGGTGCCCCCGGAGAGCGCCATGCCCCCGTCCCCGCTTGCCCGAGCACGTCTCCTGCCGCTGTTGCTGGCATGCCTGTTGGCCAGCGCCTGCGGGCCCGTGGCCGATGACGAAGGGGGACGCCCCGGAAGCGAGGATCCACTCGAAGGGCCCTTCCATCCGGTAGTCGACCTGCGCGCGGATGTGAACCGCAATGGCATCGTCGAGCTCGACAACCCCACGGAGGACGAGGACGAGGACACCTGGACGGCGGAGCGCGGCGCCATCTTCCTGGCCAACCTGGACGACGACGAGGACGCCTGCCCCTTCTCCATGGACCCCCACCGCATCAGCGATGACGCGCTGACGCAGTGCCATGACGCCATGGACGCGGTGGTGAATGGCGAGTCGGACCTGGAGGACCTGGCCCGGCTGCGCACGGTGCCCTGGCCCGAGGCGCCCGCGGGCACGGTGGGCTCCGTCATCGTGTCCGGGGCCGCGGGCAAGAAGGTGCGCCTGTTCAAGCGCGTGCGGGGCAACTTCATCTCGGGCGGATTTCCCGACACGGTGTTCCTGTCGACCGCCGAGATACGGCGCGGCGTGGTGCTCGCCATCGAGGGGCGCGACATCGTTCGCGACCCCGAGGAGTGGGATGGCTTCGCGGACGTGGTGCTCACCATCGGCCGGAACAATCCGCACGACCCGGTGTTCACCGACACCGTCCGCATGCGCGTGGCGCCCGTGGTGCTCTTCCACCACATGACGCCCGCGTGGAACGTCTTCGTCTCCAAGCCTGCCGCCAGCATCGAGGCCAACCAGTTCCGGCAGGCGCTGGGCGGCGTGCTCGCGGACTCAGGAGAGCGGATGGTCTACTCCGAGTTCGCTGTGGATGATTTGTGGGCGCAGGACTACTTCGAGCCCGCGTACATGTCGATGCCTGCGCCGGAGGGCCGCCAGCACGTCATGAAGGTCAACTACCGCGCGCCGCACGTCTACAACACCGACGCGAACGCGCCCCTGCGCGCGGCCGGCCGCATCGCGTTCTGGCTTCGCGGCCCCGACAATGCCGCCATCCAGCAGTACCAGCAGGGCATGTCCATGGCCTCCCAGACGCTGAACTCCTTCGGCAATACGGAGGTCATCCCGCCTTACGAGAAGGACGGTGTCGCGTATCCCCTGGGCCGGCTGTTCCGGGGCCGGGGGCCGGACTCGCGGCCGGACTATCAGCCCGACCCCAGCTTCACGAAGATGCTGGAAGCGCAGGCCGTGCAGCCTCCCATCTACGTGGACACGTCGTGGCTGTTCGTGGACCACGTGGATGAGACGTTCACCTTCCTGCCCGCCCCCCCGCCTCGGGGCTGGATTGCCCTGGTGGCCGACCCGGCGCTCGCGCGGCGGATGCTCCAGGACGCGCAGGCCCAGGGGCACGGAGACGCGAAGCTCTTCGCCGGCCTGTCCTGGGCGTACTCCATTCCCGCGGAGGCAAGCATCGCCGAGGTGCTCGACAACCCCGGACTGATGGACGCCAGCGCCGTGGCGGCACTGGAAATCGACACGCAGCTCTCCATCCTCCGCGAGGAGACGGGCCTCACGGACGCCGACATCATCCGCGTGCCCTTCCTCTTCCAGAACGCGTCAGACGGCGTGACGGCGTATCAGCCCGCCACGCTGAACCTGCTGTCGTTGACGCCCACGCAGGTCATCGCGCCAGACCCGCATGGACCGCTCATCGATGGGAAGGACCCGTTCAAGACACGGTTCGAGGAGGCGCTCGGGGCCCATGGCATCCGCGTGCACTGGGTGGATGCGTGGGCGCCGTTCCACATCGCCCAGGGCCAGGTCCACTGCGCCACCCAGAGCGCGCGGCAGGTACCCGACGTGAAGTGGTGGGAGGGTGGACGATGAGACGCGCGCTGCTTCGCGGCATCAGCGCCGCCTTGATGCTGGTCTCCCTGAGCGCGGGTGGGACGCAGACGCCCCCCCCGGGTGATGACTGGAGGGCCGGCTTGAAGACGAACATCTCCCGGGCCCGCCAGGAGAATCCAGCGGCGTTCATCCGGTTCGACACGGCCGCCGCCCAGGTGGACGCGCTGGACGCGAAGAAGCGGGGCACCCTGGCCGCGGTGTCACCGGGGCTTCGTGCGCTGGGGCCGGAGGCGCTGTGGCCCATGGTGGAGCGGCTCGCCTTCCCACCCCAGGAGACGCCGCGGCTCCCCTCGCGTGAGTCCGCGCGGCTGGCCTTCAAGGTGGGCCTGGTGGAAGCCACGGGGGCGCTGCGTGACCTCCGCCTGGCCCCCTTGTGGAAGAGCCTTCTCGAAAGTCCGGCCACCCAGCCCCAGGTCCTTCGCGCGGTCGCGGGAGCGCTGGCGCGGCTGGAGACATTGGACGCGGCGAACACGCTCATCGCCGCGTCGAAGCAGAAGGACGCCCGGGGCGAGGCCGCGATGGAGGCCCTGGGCCTGTGCCGGCGGCTCGTGGCGACACGGGCGTTGGCGGAGGCACTGGACGCCCGACCGGAACGCGACGTCATGCGACGGTTGGCCAAGGCCCTGGGGGATGCCGGGTCCGCGTGGGCATGGAAGACGTCCGGCGTGAAGGCGCGCTCGGAGGAAGGCGCCATCCGTCGCGTGGCGGCCGAGGCGCTGGTGCGGGCGTACGTGGACACGGACGGTGACGTGCGGCGCGCCGTCTCCAACGCCCTGCTGCGCGTGGATGCGCCCCAGACGCCCACGCTCATCGACGCGGCCCGGCTGAGCGCCCCGCCCGCCCAACAGGCGGCGCTGGACGCCCTGGTTGAACGGCTGCGCGACAACCCGCTGCGCTGACGTCAGGCCGCTTCGATTTCCATCCGGTACCCCACGCCGCGCACCGTCTGGATGGCGAAGCGGGACGTGCTGTTCCAGCCCAGCTTCTTCTTCAGGCTGGAGACGAAGTTGTCCACGGTGTGCGGGTCCACGACGACGTCCCGGCCCCACACCGCGTCCAGGATTTCGTCGCGGCGCAGCACGCGCTCGCGCTCGCGCACCAGGAACGCGAGCAGGTCGAACTCCGTCCGCGTCAACTCCACCGAGGCGCCCGCCGGCGTCTCCACCTTCCGGCGGTCCAGGTCCATCCGGTAGCCCGCGAAGCGCAGCCCCTTCACCGGCGCCGCGCCGGAGCGGCGCACCAACGCGCCCACGCGCGCCAGCAGCTCGCGCAGCCGGTAGGGCTTGCCCAGGTAGTCCTGCGCGCCTGACTCGAAGCCCCGCACCACGTCATCCTCCAGGGTGCGCGCGGTGAGCATCAGGACGGGCGTCGCCACGCCTTCTTCGCGCAGCGCGCGGCACAGCGTGTAGCCGTCACCGTCCGGCAGCATGACGTCTAGCAGGATGAGCTGGAAGTCGCGCCGGCCCAGGTGCTCGCGCGCCTCCCGCACGCAGGTGGCTTCCTCTACCGCGTAGCCGCCCTGGTTCTCCAGGTTGTCGCGCAGCGCGAGTCGCAGGTTGGCGTCGTCCTCCACCAGGAGGAGCGCCGGAACGGATGAGGTCATGTCGTCACCGTATGAGGAAAGCGAAGCTCGAAGGTGGTGCCTTCCGGGCTGGAGGCCGCCACGCGCAGGGTGCCACCGTGCACGCGCATGATGCGGCGGCACAGGGCCAATCCCAGGCCACTGCCGGGTGCATCATGTCCCTGGCCCGGCAGGCGCACGAACTCCTCGAAGGCGCGCTCCCACTGCGCCTGGGGGATGCCCACGCCGTTGTCGGAGAAGCGCACGCGGCCATCTGACAGCGCCTCGATGCGCAGGCGCACCGGGCTGCGGGTGTTGTAGGCGCAGGCGTTGCGCGCCAGGTTTGAGAGCAGCAGGCGCAGGAGCTGTCCGTCCGCGAGCAGGGAGAACTCCCCCACGTCCGCCTCCAGTTCCACGGGGACCTTGGACCAGAACTCCAGGTCCTTGCGCAACTGCGCCACCAGCTCGTCCAGGCGCACCGGCGCCAGCTTTGGCACCCAGCGCCCCTTGTCGATGCGGTTGAAGGACAGCAGGTTCTCCACCAGGAAGCCCAGGCCGTCCGCTTCCCGGACGATGCGCGCCGGGTAGTCGCGCGCGTCCGTGCCCTCCGCCAGCCGCCACTCCAGCGTCTCCGCCAGCAGCCGGATGGAGGCCAGTGGCGTGCGCAGCTCGTGTGACACGGTGGCCACGAAGTCGCTCTTCAGTTCCAGGAAGCGCAACTTGCGGTGCTGGGCCACGAAGGCCAGCGCGGCGATGCCCAGCGCCAGCACCGCGCACGCGGCCACCATGCCCGTCTTCAGCCGGTAGCGTCGCTCCAGCGCCCCTTGGGCCCGCGCCCACTCCGGCGTGTCCACCGACAGCGGCAGGTCGGCCAGCGGCAGCATCTCCGCGTCCGCGAGCAGCCGCACCTGTCCGTCCGCTTCCAGCAACCCGCGCTCGCGCATCTCCCGTGTCAGCGACTGGAGCAGCGCGCCCGAGTCCACCGCCACGCCCCGCACGTGATTGCCGCCGCGCGGCTCCAGGTACCACCCCGCTCGCACCAGCGCGGGGCCCGGAAGCGTCCTGGGCAATGGCAGCGGTTCGGACGCGAGCTCGGCGGCGCGGGCCTCGAAGTCCGCCGCCGGCACGCCGGCCTTCGTGGAGAGCGCCACGATGCGCTCGCGCAGGAAGTCGAAGTCCTCCTTCGTGAAGCGCGCGCGGCGCAGCAGGAGCAGCCGCTGCAATCCATCCAGGCGGCCGCTGCGCCCGTCCGCCAGGCCGTCACGCACCAGCGCGTGCATCAACTGGGGAACGGGGTCGCCCCGCTCCGCCAGCGACTCCAACACCACCAGGAAGCCCGGCACATCGCGCGTAGAGGCCAGCACGTACTGCGAGCGGTGTTGGAGCAGCGCCATCAGCGCCACGGTGGACGCACGGCGGTCGCCGCGTGACAGCGCCCGGTCCACCTCGCGAATCAGCGCGAGCCGCTCCGCCCACGGGTCCTCCGCCTCGTCCGCCCGCTCCGTGCCGGCGCGCAGGCCCGCGTAGCGCTCTTTCGCGGGCGTGTCTTCGCCGGTGTCGTGGAGGGCCAGCCGGGGCAGCAACTGCGTGCCCCGCTCTCTCAGGTAGAGCCCCGTCGCGGGGGCGAGCGGATCCAGCGCGGCGGCCTCCAGCGCGGGGCGCGCCGCTTCCAGGCGGTCTCTCAGGGACTGCGCCAGGGAGGCACGCGCGTACTGCTCCAGGGCCTCCCGGCGGGAATCGAGCGAAGCCTGCGCGTCATCCCGCTCGGTGGCGAAGATGCGCTGGAGCGAGCCCAGGCCCCAGGCCAGCCCGGCGAAGCCCAGCAGGAGCGCGATGAGGGTGGGCAGCAACCGGCGGAGCATCGGAGCGGCTCAGTTTCCCAGGGAGGGCACGTCGTCGAAGTCCGAGCTTCCGCCGGGCATGAGGCGCTCGAAGCGCTCCTTGCGCGTGTCCAGCGACTGGGCCTTGCGGATGAGCGCCCCCAACTGCGCCACGTCCTTTCGGGCTCGCAGCGGCTCGCCGATGCCTTCCCACAGCGTCAGCAGCCGGGGCCAGTCCAGGGCGCGCGTCCAGAAGGAGCCTCGCAACTTCTCCGCGAACGCGGAGGCCACGTAGGCCAGGCGCGTGGATGGGGCGGCGCGGGCATAGTCGGAGCGCAACGTGCTGGAGGGCATCATCATCTGCACGCGGCGCCAGTTGCTCGAGTTGCCCTGCTCGTAACGCACCCGGAGCATCCCGAAGGCGATGGAGGGCCCGTGCACCTTCACCTCGTGGATGGCGGTGACGGATTGGCCGGCGGCCAGTGGAAACAGCTCCGTCTCGTCGCCTGGGTCGGGCGGCTCCGGGTTCGGAGACAGGTACTCGTAGCCCAGCAGCCGGTAGCGGGCGATGGCCTTCCGGTTGAACTCCACCTGGACGCCGACCTCGCGCACCGGCTCGCGGGCCTTCACGGTGATTCGCACCACGTGATAGCCCTTGCGGCTGGGCGAAGGGAAACCCTCGACGTAGAGCAAGAAGGGGCCGTACGGCTCGCCTTCGTCCCCGGTACCGAAGCTGTTGATGAAGGCCTCCGTCCGCACCGCGCCTTCCGCGGGGAAGACGTCACGAGACAGGTAGTCTCGCGCCACCGCGTAGGCGCTGGTGTCCACGGCCACGGGGAACTCCGAGACGCGCGACTCCTCCGTGTCGATGGTGGGGTTCACCCCAAAGCCCCGCGTCTCGACGCCGGAGCCCGGCTTCCCCAGCGACGCGCGATAGACGGTCTGCCACGCCCCATCCGGCACGAGCACGGGCAGGTGCTGCAACGTCCAGGCGGGTGCCCGCTCCCGGTCATCGTCCACCGGCGCGGGGGCCAGCACGGAGGGGCGCGTCAGCAACGCCGCGGCGAGCGCCACGTCCACGCGGGGCTCATGCCCGGCCTTCACCGTGATGTCCGTCCGGATGAGCGCCTGGAAGGACTCCTTCTCGAAGCGGAGTGAGTAGACGCCATCCTCCAGTTGGGGAAAGCGGAAGCCGCCCTGCGCGTCCGTCACCGTGGAGCGGGGCTCCGGCAGCGCGGGTGAGGTCGCGGTGACGCGCACCTCCGGGATGGGGCTTTTGTCGCTGGCACGCACGACGGTGCCTGAGAGGCCTCCGGCCGCCAGCGCAGGCGCGGACAGCAGCAGGAGGACGACACAGAGGGCATTGCAGAGGGTGGGCTTCATCGTGGGTGCCATCCCGGGCCACGCACGCCGTGACCACCCTGGGGAGGTGCCTGCAGCGTGCCGCAGGCGGGCCCTCCGTTCATCATGGTTTCATCATGTCATGGCGGGGAGAAGGGCACGTCCAGCACGGGGCGCTTCTTCGCGTCCGGCAGGTCGTAGTGCCACCACTCCATGCGGTTGCGCTTGAAGCCCACGCCTTCCATGGCCTCGCGCAGGATTTCGCGGTGCTTGCGCGACGCCTCGGTGCCGCCCTCGTACCCATGGTGCGCGGCGCGTGTGAAGGTGTCGAAGGGGGTGGGCATCTCCACCTCCTGGCCCTCCAGCGTCGTCAGCGTGAGGTCCACCGCCCCGCCCCGGTTGTGGTTGGAGCCGGTGCGCGGGTTGGCGACGTAGCCGGGCACCGGCATGATTTCCCACATCTGGTACTGCACCGCGCGGGGCCGGTAGCAGTCGTACACCTTCAGCCGGTAGCCCCGGGCGCGCAGCGCGTCCGCGGCCTTCTTCAGGCGCTCAGCCGACTCGGGCAGCAGCAGGCAGCGCGCCGTGTCCGGGTACACCTTCCGCTTCAGGAAGTTGTCCGCCGTCGCGTAGCGCAGGTCCACGACCAGGTCCGGCACCACCGTGGTGGCGTCCACCAGGGAGGCCGCGGCCTTCGACGTCGCGGTGGCCTTCGGCGTTCCCGCGTCGTTGGCCAGCGCGGGCCCGGACGACAGGCCCAGCGCCACCACCACGCCCCAGCCGAGGCGCGGCGTCACGCGGACTCCGTGTAGCGCGTGGGGTCCGGCACGCCGGCTTCCTCGAAGCCCTTCTTGCGCAGCACGCAACTGTCACAGCGCCCGCAGGCGCGGCCCTGCGCGTCCGGGTCGTAGCAGGAGTGCGTCAGGCCGTAGTCCACGCCCAGCTTCACGCCTTCACGGATGATGTCCGCCTTCGACAGGCCGGACAGCGGCGCGTGCACGGTGAAGCGCGCGCCCTCCACGCCCGCCTTGGTGGCCAGGTTGGCCATCGATTCGAAGGAACGGATGAACTCCGGGCGGCAGTCCGGATAGCCGCTGTAGTCCACCGCGTTGACGCCGATGTAGATGTCCGTGCTGCCCACCACCTCCGCCAGCCCCAGCGCCAGCGAGAGGAACAGCGCGTTGCGCGCCGGCACGTACGTCACGGGGATGCCGTGGCTCATCTCATCCGAAGGCCGGTCCTTGGGCACCTCGATGTCCGCCGTCAGCGCGGAGCCGCCCACCTGCCGCAGGTCGATGGACACCACCCGGAAGTCCGTCACGCCCATGGCGGCGGCGACCTTCTTCGCCTGCTCCAACTCCACGACGTGCCGCTGCCCGTAGGCCACCGCCAGACAGACGGGCTCGAAGCCCTTCGCCTTGGCCATGGCCAGGCACGTCGTCGAATCCAGGCCGCCCGAAATCAACACCACCGCGCGCTTCACCATCAATCCCTCCGCTCTCCCTGCACGGTGTACACCGTGGTGCAGGTGGACGGCTGGCAATTGCAGTTGCGGGTCCCCGGCAAGAAGATGTCCGTGAGGGAGCCGCACGCCAGCGACACGTCGTAACCGTTCTCCGTAGGACCCGGCACCGAGCCGTCGGGGATGCCGCCGTCGAACTGGCGGCAGTCGCGGCTGAGGCTGCGCGCCTGGCTGTCGCTGAAGAGCGTCACCCGCAGCGTCTCCTCGATGGAGGAGTCCTCGCAGCCCGTGCCACAGGACGCGCGGGGCGCGACGGCCTTCAGCGTGGACGTGGCCACCTGCCCTTCATAGCCCGCGTCACGCGAGTAGCCCTGCACGGTGAAGAAGCCCGTGCCCGCGTCCGTGTCGCGCGAGAAGGTGCCCTCGAAGAGGAACACACCGGCGTCGTTCAGTTGCGCGAAGTCCGGCACCGAGGCGTCGCACGTGGTGCGCGCGGCATCCAGCCGGGCCTCGAAGCGAAACGAACCGAGCACCTGGTCACCCGGGTACACCGGTTCGGAATAGCAGGCCATCGCCACGGCGACGGCCGTGACGGGCAGGGCGGCGAGAGCAAGGCGCTTCACGTGCATGGCGGCGTCACGCTACACGGCTAGGCGCCGTCCAGCACGCAAAGGGCCAGCGCCCGGAAGGTGTCGCCGCGGGCAAGCACGGCGCCTACATCCACCTGCGCCGGGTCCCCTCCGCGCACCTCCGCGTCCAGCCGCGCCAGGACGCGCCCCGCCGCCAGCGAGGCCGGCACGGCGCGGAAGGCCGCCACCGCCGCCGCTTCCATGGCCGGCACCGGACCGGGACGGGCCAGCTTGACGCCGTCTTGCCCCAGCGCCAGCGCCAGCGCGCACAGGTAACTCAGCTCGGAGGCGCCGAAGCAGGACAGCGCGCCCGCGCCCAGCACCAGCACGTCGCCGCTGGCCAGGTACGCCTCCACCCCGCCCACCGGGTCCACCACGAGTCGCAGCGAGCCCGCGCCCAGCGAGGCCAGGACGGGGCGAAGCGCCGCGGCGAGCCGGGGCAGGCGCTCGGCCGTCACCGGCACCGCGCCGGCGGGTACCGGGTGCTCGAAGCCCGAGGGCACCGGCAGCGGGGACACCGGGGCCTGAGGCGCCGCCGCGTCGCTGGAGGACAGGGCCGCGCCCACGCCGTCCGCGCGCTGCGAGTCCTCCGTCCGGCCCAGCGCCCGCAGGGCCTCCGCGTAGAGCGTCCACCCATCCACGTCCAGCGGGTGCTCCCGGAGCAGGTGCGGCCAGATGTGGACGGCCAGGGACACGCCCTCGGGCACCGTGGAGAGGTGCTCGGCGGCCATGCGGGTGACTTCAGGTGACAGCTCGCCGGCATCGAAGAGGCGCGCGGCGAGCCGGGCTCCGGGCGACACCAACTGCGCGTCCAGGTAGCCGCGGAGAATGGCCTCCAGCACCGCGGGCTCGTCGGTGAGCCGCTCGCGCAGGCGCAGGGCCTCGCCAGTGAGGCCGCGCTCCTCCGCCAACCTCGCACGGCGGGCCAGCCGTTCGTCCGTCTCCGGCAGCCGCTCGAGCTGCGCGGCCGCGTCCGCCACCATGCCCAGGGCCTCGTAGGCGTCCGCCAGCCGCTCGCGGTAGGTGTTGCCGGACTCCGCGCCCGCGGCCTGCTCCAGCCGCTCCACCAGCGACACGAAGACAGCGGGCTCCTCGCCCAGGTCCACCAGCGACAACAGGTGCCGCAGGGAATGGAGCTGCGCGGGGTCGTCCTTCAGGGCCTGTTCGAAGGCCTCGCGCGCCTCGGGCAGCTGCTCCAGCGGACTGAGCAGCAACTCGCCGCGCTCCAGGTGCAGGACGGCGCGAGCCACCGCGTCCGACTCTTCGCCTGCCAGCTGCGACAGCGTGCGCACGCAGGCCTCGTAGCGGCCCAGCTCCAGCTCCAGCGCGTAACGCTCGCGCAAGAGCGCCTTGCGCCGCGAGGGCCAGCCGTCCGCCGCCATGGCCAGCGCTTCCACGCGCACCGTGCCCGGCTGCGCATGCACTTGCGTCAGCACCGCCTCCGCCAGCGCCTCCGGGAGCTTCTCCAGGGTGGGCAGCAACAGCGTCAGACGGGCCGCGAAGCCCGGCTCGGGCGCCAGCTCTTCCAGCGCGCGCAGGCGAGGCAGCACCGAGGCCGCCGCCGAGCGGAGCACCTCATCGCGCAGCGCCACCGCGAACGCGGCGTCACGCGCGGCGGACAGGCCCGCGAGCTCCAGCAACCCTTCCGCGTCGCCTTCCGCGCGCAGGCCATCCGCCAGGGCCGAGGCATGCGCGGGGTCCGCGTCCGCCTGCGCGGCCAGGGCCCACAGCGCCTCGCGCGTGCGCGCAGTGTCGCCCGCCTGCGCGGCCATGGCCAGCGCGTCGGTCAGGTCGCCCGAGGCCATGGCGGGCGCGAAGCCCACTTCCAGCGCGCGAGCGAAGGCGCCCAGCCGGCCGAAGCGCTCGGCCAGCTCCGAGGGCGCGAGCATGTCCGATGCCTCGGTAGCGATGCGCTCGAACACCTCCAGCGCCTCACCGTGCTCTCCCGCCTTCTCCCAGAGGCCCGCGGCCTCCAGCAGCAGCGGGGGGCGCTCCTCCGGCGCCGCCAGCCGCGCGGCCTGAAGCAGCGCCCGCGCCGCGCGAGGCGCCTCGCCCGACGCGCGGTACAGGTGGGCCACCCGCAGAGCGGCGTCGACGTCCGGCTCCACCGAGGCGGCGTCCTTCGCCGCCTTCAGCGCCTCCGGAAGCTGTCCGGCGGCCTCGAAGCCCCGCGCGGCCGCCATCAGCAGCACCTGCCGCTCGCGGCCCGAGGCCAGCTCCGCGCGCGCCACCTGCACCTCGGCGCGACGGGCGGGGGCGTCCTTCAGCAGCGGCTCGAGGGCTTCCAGCGCGTCCGCGTAACCCGCGCCCGAGGCGCCACGCGCGGCCACTTCCTCCAGCGCCTCGCGCGCCACGTCCACGCGGCCCGCGTCACGCGCGAGCGCGGCCAGCTCCAGCCGCAGCACCGCGGACTCGTCGGCGTCCTCGACGCGCGGCACCAGCCGCTCCAGCGCCTCCAGCAGCCGCGTGGAGTCGCCCCGCTGACGCAGGCCCGTCACCAGTGCCTGGAGCGCGGTGAGGTCCTCCGGCGCTGCCTCCGCGGCGCGCTGGGTCAGCGTCCACGCCGCGTCTTCATCCGCCAGCGAGCTGGAGGCCACCGACGCGGCGGCCAACAGCAGCTCCGCGGCGCGACGGCCACCCGCCGCCTCCGCGCCCGAGGCGTACACGTCCAGCAGGTCGCCATGACGCCCCAGGGCGTGCAGCCCCGCCACGGCCCGGTCGATGACGGACGCATCCGCGGGACGCAGGCGCGCCAGCGGCAACAGCGCGTCGATGGCGTCCTTCGGGTCGTCGAAGAGGTCCGCCGCGCGGCGGTAGAGCACCTCGGCGGTGGCGGCGTCCTCCGCATGGCGCGCCAGTTGGAGCGACGCCCGGTAGAGGCCCGGCGCGTTGCCCGTGCGCGAGTGCACCTCGGCCAGGAGCGACAGCGCCTCGCGGCCGCGCTCGCCTTCCGGCTCCAGCGCCACCACGGACTCGAAGGCATCCGCCGCGTCGTGGAACGCGCCCGCGCCGAGCGAGGCATGGCCCAACCGCAGCCAGGTCCGCGTGCGCACCGGCACCGGCAGCGCGTCCCCGCCCACGTCCAGCAAGCGGCGGTCGTAGGGGCGCGCGGCGACGGGGCCTCCACCCTTCGCGGCCAGCTCGGCGCGCGCGGACAGGGCGTCGACGTCGTCCCCCGCCAGGGAGAGGTATTCGTCGAAGGCCTCCGCGGCCAGCAGCGCCTCGCCCGCGGCCAGCAGTCGAGCGGCGCGCTCGCGCAGCAGAGGCAGGGCCTCCGACGTGGACAGGGCCGCGGCGCGCTGGGACAGCAGGTCCGCCAGCCGGCGCACGTCACCGGCCGCGCGCTCACGCACGCGCTCGAAGGCCTCCGCGCTCGCGGGGCTCAGCTCGAAGGCCTGGTCCTCGCACAGCAGCGCCCGCTCGCGGGCACCGGCCGCGCGGAAGGCACGGGCGGCGGACAGGTAGCTCTCCGCGGCGCCCGCGGCTTCCTGGCGCTGCGCCCTGCGCAGCATCAGCTCGGCGAGTGCCTGATGGTCCTCGGCCTCCTCCAGGAAGGCGAGGTGCCGAGCGAAGACGGGCTCGCGGAACGGGTCCGCCTCCAGCAGCACCGCGTCGAACTCCGCGGCGTCCGCGTGGCGCTTCACCTCGTGCAGCAGCTCCGCCGCCTGCGCGGTGAGCTCCAGGTCGTCCGGGCGCGCGCCACGCGCCGCGATGAAGGCCGCGGCGGCGGACTCCGGGCGCCCTGCCCGGTCGCGGTACAGCACGGCGGCGCGCAGGAACAGCTCCGCGCGACGGGCCGCATCGGGCTCGCCTTCCGCGCACTCCTCGTACCAGGCCGCCAGCTCCGCCAGCCGGCCGTCGCTCTCCAGGAGCTTCTCCAGCAGGCCCTCGGCCTCCGTCAGCGCCCGGTCCTTGCGCAGCGCCGAGCGCAGCAACTCCTCGGCCTTCGCCACGTCTGACAGCACGCCCAGGTTCAGCCGCGCCAGCCGCAGCAACACGGCCGCGGCCTCGCCCGCGTCATCCAGCAGCGGCAGCGCGCGCTCCAGCCAACGCGCCTCGGCCTCCGCGTCGTCGCGACGCTCGGCCAGCGCCGCGCCCAGCTTCGCGGTGCCCAGGTCCACGGCCAGGGCAAAGGCGCGCTCCAGCGCGACCTCGGCGCCAGCGGGGTCCAGCTTCACGTCGCGCAGCAGCTTCGCCCGGTAGCGCTCGCGCGCCGCGGCCTCGGACTGTTGCCCCCGCGCCTCCAACAAGTCGCGCGCATCCGCCAGCGCCCGCAGCGCGTCGTCCGCGCGGCCCAGGTCGACCGCGAGCCGGGCCTCTTCCTGATAGGCCTCGAGCGCCGCGTCCGGGTCCCCTGCCTCGAGGCTGAGGGTGGCCACCTGGCGCAGCTCGGCGAGCAACTCCACGGTGCGGCCGGTCTCCCGGTGCAGCGCCGCCAACCGGCGACGCAGCGGCAGCGGCTCCGACGCCAGCGACGCGGCGCGCGCCAGCAGCGAGGCCGCCACACCCGCGTCCGCGAGCACCTCGCGGGCCCGCGCCGACAGCTCGACGAGCCGCTGCACGGTGTCCTCGGACGGAGCCAATGCGTGCGCGTGGGTGACGCGCACCTCGAAGGCGCCGCGCGGGTCCTCCTTCTCCAGCAGCGCGGCCAGACGCATGACGGCGGCCTCGCACAGGGGCCGCTCCACGAGCAGCTTCCGGTACGCGGCCACCGCGCGCTTCGTCTCTCCGGTCTGCTCGGCCAGCTCCGCCAGGCGCAGCCACGCGGACTCCGCGGCCTCCGGAGCGCTCCGGAAATCCGCGGCGGCGGCGAGTGCGTCTTGCAGCGGCAGCGCCTCGATGACGGCGCCGCGCAGGTAGAGCAACTCCGCCAGCGACGCCAGCTCCGGCCCCTGCGCGGGGACCAGCGCGTGGGCCTTGCGCGCCAGCTTCAGCGCCTTGT
This sequence comes from Myxococcus sp. AB056, assembly GCF_006547365.1. Lineage (NCBI taxonomy): Bacteria > Pseudomonadati > Myxococcota > Myxococcia > Myxococcales > Myxococcaceae > Myxococcus > Myxococcus sp. AB056. The sequence continues at coordinate 89,197 of NZ_VHLB01000011.1, forward strand.
CCAGGTCGTGCGCGCCTCGCGCGTAACCCGCGCCCTCACGCAGCAGCAGCGCCGCGTCGTGGGCGGTGGCGCTCTCCGCCGCGGTCTCCAGCAGCGCCGCGGCCTCACGCAGCTCCCCACGCTCCGCCACCAGCGAGACGAGGCGACGGCGAACGGCGGCGTCAGACGGGGACAGGCGCAGCGCCTGCCGCAGCGCGGCCTCCGCGGGCACCGGCTGCGACAGCCGGTCCAGGTAGAGGCTGGCCAGCTCGGCGTACATCGCGGCCGCCTCGGCGGGCGCCACGTGGGGTGCCTCGGTGGCGAGCAGCTCGGCCAGCGCGGCCCAGTCCTCCCGGGTCCGCAGCACGCGCTGGAGCGCGGCGGTGGCCTGCGCGTGCCGCGGGGCCAGCGCGAGCGCGGCCTCCAGGCTCTGCCCCGCGTCCTCCATGCGGCCGCTGGACTCCAGCAGCGCGGCGCGCGCCAGCAGTGCCTCCACCCGACGAGGCGCGGGACCCTGGAGGGCCGCCTCGGCGAGCGCGGCGGCCTCGTCCTCCGGCTGGCCATCACGGCGCGCCAGCTCGGCGAGGGAGAAGAAGGCGTCACACCGCTCCGCCGCGGACAGCTCCAGTCCAATGGCCGCGCCCAGGGCCTCCCGCGCAAGGGCACGCTCGTCCTTCTCTACCAGCGTGGCGGACAGGGCCAGCAGTCGCTCGCGAGCGCGGGTGGCGAGGTTGGCGTCGGCGGCCACGGCGCGGCGCCACACGTCCAGCTCCGCGGCCTCGTCGCCCGACTCGCGCGCCAGCTCCGTCAGCGCGAGCAGCAGCGATGCGGGACGACGAGAACCCTTCGCGGCCTCCGAGAAGTCGTCGCGCGCGGCGGACACCCGGCCCGCGGCGCGGTGAAGCACGGCACGCCGGGCCAGCAACTCCGCGCGCGCCTCGCCCGAGGCGGCGGCCACGAGCGTGCTCAGCAACTCCAGCCGCTCCGTCTCCTCTTCCAGCGTGCCGGTGCCGGGCGGAGGCAGCAGGTCCAGCAGCGACTGCGCCGCCCAGGTGTCCTGCGGCTCCTCCAAGCGCAGGCTGCGCAGCGCGTCCACCGCGGTGGTGGCGCGCCCCAGGCCCAGCGACAGCTCCGCCAGTTCGCGGCGAGCGGCGCGGCGGGGCTCGCCGGACAGGCGCGGCCACAACTCCACCAGCAGGTCCGCCAGGGCCTCGCGCGCCCCCGCCTTACGGTGCAGCGACGCCAGCTCCACCCGGGCGTCCAGGTCTTCCGGCGCGCGGGCGCTGTACTCGGCCAGCAGGCGGCGGGCGGCATCCGTGCGGCTCGCGCGCACCGCGGCGGTGGCGGCCTTGCGCGTCAGGGCCACGCGCTCACTCTCGCGAGGCGCGTCGCCGTCCGCGGGCGGCAGGGCCAGCACCGCCTCGAAGTCCTCCAAGGCGGCGCGGGCATCCGTAGGCAGGCGCAGCTCGCCCCGGCGCTGGCGCGCGGGCGCGTAGCTCGCGTCACGCTCCAGGGCGTCGGCGAGGAAGGCCTCCTCGCGGCTGGTCCCCGCGGCGAGCAGCGAGGCGCGGAACAGCAGCTTCGCGCCAGCGCGGGCTTCGGGCATCAGCGCGGCGCGGCGCGCGTACAGGCGCGCGGCCTCCAGCTTCTCGCCTCGCTCCAGCTCCAACTCGGCCAGCGACTCCAACACCTCGGCGGCCAGCGGGCCCTCGGGGTCCGCCTCCAGCGCGGCCGTCAGGCGCATCAGCGCCGCGGCGTTCTCGCCTCGCTCGAGCAGTGCGCGAGCGCTCTGGAGGAACAGCGGCGCGGCCTCCTCGGCGCGGTCGGCGCCCATCAGCGCCTGGGCGCGGCTGGCCCACAGCTCGGCCAGCGCCTGCGACTCCCCGGCCTCCGTGTAGAGCGCCTCCAGGCGCGCGGCCAGGGCATCATCCAGCCGGCGCAGCGGGAAGGCCTGCGCGTAGGCGGCGATGGCGCCTTCGCGGTCCCCCAGCATCTCGCACGCGCGACCCAACCGGGAACGCACGTCCGCCAGCTTCTCCGGCGCCGCCGTGCGAGGCAGCGTGGACAGCAAGCTCTCCAGCGCGCGCCGCGCATGCTCGGGGCGCTCGCAGCGCAGCGACAGGTCCGCCAGGTCCAGCAGCACCGCGGCGTCCGGCGCCAGCCGCGCGGCCTTCTCCAGCGCCACCAGCGCGTCACCCACGCGGCCCAGCCGGGCCTCCAGCACTCCGGCCAGCTCACGCAGCGCCGCCGCGGCCAGCCGCTTATCGCCCTGCGCCTCGGCCACCCGCGCGCGCACCTCCAGCGCGTCGGCGAGCCCCGCCATGTCGGCGCGCTTGCGCTGCAACGCGCACAGCTCGCCCAGCGCGGGCAGGTCATCCGGCTCGGCGCGCAGCACTTCCTGGAGCGCGTGAACGGCCAGGTCCAAATCGAAGGCCAGGTCGCGCGCGGCGACCGCGAGCCGGCGGTACTTCTGCGCGCGCTCCTTCAGGTCCGTGGCGAGCCGCGCCAGCGAGGACAGGCACCGCGTCAGCAGCGCGCCGTCACGCCGGGCCTCGGCCAGCGCCAGCAACGACTCCAGCGCGGGCCGGTGGTCGCCATCCGCCTCCAACGCCAGCAGGAGCAACCGCTCCGCCTTCTCCGGCTGTTGCAGCTTGCCCCGGTACAGCTCGCCCGCCTCGGCCCAGGCCGCCGCGCGCTTGCCGGGGGCCTCCTGGAGCGCCGCGGCCTTCTCCAACGCCTCCGCCAGCTCCTGCGAGCGGCCAGTGGCGCGGAAGTACGGAATCAGCTCCTCCAGCGCCACCGCGTCGCGCGGATCCAACGCCAGCGCGGACTCCAGGTGCTCCCGCGCGCGCGCCGGGTCACCCAGCCGCGTGCGGTACAGCCGCGCCAGCGCGTGGTGGCTGGCGTGCGCGGCGTGACGCACCCCTTCCGAGCGCGGCGCCGGCCCCGCCAGCTCCAGCGCCTGCTGGTAGCCCGCGAGCGCCTCCTGCAACCGGCCCAGCCCCTCCGCCACCCGGGCGGCTGCGAACAGTGGCTCCGGCTCACCGGGCAGCAGCGACACCGCCTCACGGAAGCGCAGCAGCGCGTTCTCCGGCTGCTTCAGGCCTTCGTCCCACACGCGGCCGGCCATCAGGTCGGCATGGCCCACCCGGTCCAGCTCGTGGCGGCCCATGGCCACCTCACGCAGACGGTCCAGGGCCTTCAGCGCGCGCAGGTGCTCACCGCCGCGATGGCACAGCTCGCCCAGCAGCAGCAGCGCGTCCGGATGGTCTGGCGCCAGCCGCAGCGCGGCCTCGCAGTGCAGGCGCGCGCCGGCGATGTCGTCTTCCGTCTGCGCGCACAGCCGGGCCAGGTGCACGTGCGCATCGGCGGCCTCGGCCGGGTCGCGAGCGAGCGCCGCCAACCGGCGATAGGCCCGCACCGCGCCCGCCCTGTCACGGGCCTGGTCGGACGCACGCGCCAGCGCCTTGAGCGAAGGCAGGTGGTCGGGCTTGAGCCCCAGCAGTTCGTGCAGCGCCTTCACCGCCACCTGGGGCGCGGTGTCGCGCGAGCAGCGGGCGGCGGCCTCGGCGGCGAAGAAGGCCGCGGCCTCCTCCGAGGTCCGGCGCGCGAGCGCGCACAGCGCCAGGTAGCGCTCGGCGGCGCGGGCACCTTCCCCCCGGCGCTCACGCACCACGGCCTCGCCCCAGAGCGACGCGGGGCTGCGGTCCCTGCGGCGTTGCAGCGTCGCCGCCACGTCCAGCGCCAGGTCATGCGCCTGCGGGTCCGCCACCATCAGCGACAGCAGCCGCTCGGCGGCGAAGGGGTGCGCGTCCTGCGCGTCACCGGCCTGGAGATACGCCTGACGCGCGTCGGCCAGCCGGCCCTGCGCGATGAGGCCTTCGGCGTCCGCGAAGGCGCGCGCGCCTTCCAGTGCGAGCAGCAGCTCCTCATCCGGCGGCGACGGCGGCGGCAGTCCTCCCGCGGAGAAGCGCAGGCGCAGGCCCGTGCTGGAGACCTCCGCGGCCGACAGGCGCGCGGTGTCCAGCGTCGGCATCTTGTAGCCTCGGCTCACCGCCGCCAGCTGACACAGCGCGGGCAGCACGCGCGTGGAGAAACCCGTGGCCCCGCGGACCTCGACATCCGGCACCAGCGCCAGCGCGCCCACGGCCGCGGACAAGAGCCCCGGCACCTGCACGGACGGCGTGGAGGAGAAGCCGTAGAGGCGCACGTCGTAGAGGTAGACGGCGAGCCGCTCCCCATCCGCGTCGAACGCCACCTTGAAGGTGAAGGGCGTGTGCTCCGGCGCCGGCAGCCGTCCCTGGCCTTCGAGGTAGCCGGGCCGGAAGTGCAGGCGCAGGTCCTCGATGCCGGCCAGACGCCCGGCCAGCTCTGCCACCCGGCGCGTCACCAGGTCCGCGTCGACGGACAGCTCGAGGAAGCCGAAGTGCAGCTTCTTGCGCTGGTAGCGCGTGGCGCCGGCGCTGACGTTGAAGGGGAAGCTGACGTCCGGAATCTGGAGCGCGAAGTCGGAGATGCGCAGTCCCGGCAGGACCTCCAGCGCCGGGAAACCCACGAACGCCCTGCGGTCCAGCAGGCGCAATTCGGGGGCGGCGGCGCGCGCATCCAGCGCCGTGGCGGGCTTGGGAGAATCGCTTTCGGTAGCCATCGCGGGAGCAGGGACGTTAGCACGGGGTCCAAGCCCTCGAAATTTCTGGCAAACCCCCGCTTGTGGGGCAAGCAACGAGACGTGATGGCTCCCCGAATCCTGGGTGAAGGAACGGGCTGCGCGCTGGACCGAAGTCGGACAAGATGCGCCCCGCGTGCTGGCCCCTGACTCCCTTGTCCTCGACGGTCGCTTCCGGGTTCTCCGTCCGCTGGGCTCGGGCGGAATGGGTGAGGTCTACCTTGGTGAACAGGTTTCCCTGGGCCGCAAGGTGGCCATCAAGGTCCTGCACCATGACCTCCACGCCCAGGCCGGCATGGCGGAGCGCTTCAAGCGCGAGGCGCGCCTCCTCTCCGCCGTGGAGCACCCGGCCGTGGTGCGCATCGTCGACTTCGGCGAGTCCGGCGACCACGCCTGCCTGGTCATGGAGTTCGTCGAGGGTGAGAGCCTGTACGACGTGCTCACGCCGGGCCCCATGCCCCCGGGCCGCGCGCTGCCCCTTCTCCAGCAGTTGGCGGAGGGCTTGGCCGCCATCCACGACAAGGGCATCATCCACCGCGACCTGAAGCCGGAGAACGTCTTCATCTCCAAGAGCGCCCGGGGCGAGCAGGCCCGGCTCCTGGACTTCGGCATCGCCCGGTTGGTGGAGCCAGACGCCGCCAGCAGCGTCAGCCAGATTGGCGTGGTGCTGGGCACGCCGGAGTACCTGTCGCCAGAGCAGGCCGTGGGCGCGAAGGTGGACACGCGCAGCGACCTGTACTCGTTCGGCGTGCTGACCTACCGCGTGCTGTCCGGACGGCTCCCCTTCGACGGGCCCCTGCCGCGCAACTTCCTGTCGCAGCACGCCTCCGCCGCGCCGCTGCCGCTGGACCGCGCGGCCCCCTCGCTGTCGCGCTATGTGGGCCTGCTGTCGCTGGTGATGCGCCTGCTGGAGAAGGACGCGAGCAAGCGTCCCCAGAGCGCGCACGAACTGGCCGACGCGCTGGCCGCGGCGCACTCCGCCCTCTCCGCCTTCACGCCCGGCCTGGGCACCCCTGCCTACGTCCCGCAGCCGGGAAGTGGCGCCACGCCCTCCTCGGGCACGTCGGTGTTCGGCACCGGGAGTGCCACGGGGAACAGCTCGGGACCCACGGGCACGGCGGCCTTCGCGGGAGCCGCTCCAGCGCCGCAGGCGAGCAGTGGTACCGCCGCGTTCGGTGTGGCCTCCAGCGGCGGCTCGGCCTCGGGCGCCCTGCCGGCGGCCTCCCCGCGCACGGGGACGGCGTCCTTCGGACTGAAGTCCTCCGGCGGCGTGGCCGCGGTGACGGGCGGCAACGCGTCGGTGGTGAAGCCGCAGAACCTCACGGTGATGCTCACCGACATCCAGGGCTTCACCGAGCGCACCAGCCGGCAGACGCACGAAGAGAACGCGCGGATGCTGGAGACGCACGACAAGCTGCTGATGCCCCTGGTGAAGGAGCACGACGGGCGGCTGGTCCAGAAGCGCGGGGACGCATTGCTGGTGGTGTTCCGCTCCCCCACCGCGGGCGTGCTGTGCGGCATGGCCATGCAGGACCGGCTGTGGCGCCACAACCAGACGGTGCCGGAAGTGGACCGCCTCAACGTGCGCGTCTGCCTGCACGCGGGCGAGGTGCTCGCCACGCCGGACTCCGTGCTGGGCGAGCCCATGGAGGTCATCGAGGCCGTGGAGCATGTCGCCAGCGCGGGTGAGGTCACCTTCACCGAAGCGGTGAACCTGGCGCGCAACCGCGCGGAGGTCACCGCCGAGCCCTGCGGCGCCATCACCCTCCCCGGCCGAGACGAGCAACTCCAGCTCTACCGCTGCCAGCGCGCCGCGGAGGGCCCGCCCTTTGGAGACCGCTTCGCCTCGCAAGGCAGCCGGGGCAACGCGCTCGCGCCCCTGCTGGCGAAGCTCCAGGCCGTGAAACTGCCCACCGGCCTGGGAGAGCTGCTGCGTCAGCGGCGGCGCGAGGCGGCGCTGGTCGCCGGCGCGGTGGTGCTCCTGGGCGCTGGCGCCGCGTGGCTGAGCCACCGCAACGACGCCGGCACCCGGGCCTTCGCGCTGCTGGAGGATGGGAAGCTGACCGAAGCCCTGGCGCTGATGGACGCCGCCACTGACGAGGAGAAGGAACTGCCCTCGTTGAAGCGCGCGCGCGTGGCGGCGCACCATGCCAAGGGGCACCACATCAGCGAACGGACCGCGCTCAGCCACCTGAAGGAGGAGGAGCTCGAGGACGTGGAGCCGCTCATCCTCGACGGACTGGCGGAGGACTACGGCAAGGAGCCGCTCACCGTCCTGGGGAATGCCCTGGCCCGGTTCCCGAAGGACCGCTTGCGCGCCCACTACGAGGACCTGGCCGAGGAGGCGTACTCCCTGCGCCAGTGGGGCGCGCTGCGCTACCTGGAGTTCATGAAGGCCGCGGACGGAGTGAACCTGGTTCGCGCCTATAGCGAGGCGCTGAACTCCCCGGACTGCGACATCCGCACCCAGGCCGCCAACCGTCTCGCGGGCCTGGGTGACGCGGATGCCATCCCCGCACTGGAGCGCGTCACCGCGCTCCCCAAGGCGAAGGGCCTCCTGGGCAGCAAGGACTGCGGCCACGAAGCAGCGGCGATTGCCATCAAGTCACTCAAGCAGAAGAGCGACTGACTCAGTCATCCCGCCGTGCGTGCCCCTTCTTCTTGCCGCGCCCGCGACCGCGCCGGTCGTCATCATCGTCATCGTCGTCATCCCAGTCATGTCGGCGGGCCTTCACCTTCTCATCCACCCGCAGGAGGCTGCGCGAGTACGCATCGAAGTCCAGGTGCAGGTGCCCCTTCGCCCTCCGCGTGGAGGCATGGAACTTCACCCGCCACACGTCCCGCCCCTTGCGGTCCGCGTCCTTCAGGCGGCACTCATAGCCACGCGAGCGGCATTGGTTGAAGCCCAGGTCCACCGCTTCCCTGTACGTCATCGCCACCGGACGATGCGGAGGCGGCGGTGGACGCGGAGAAGGTGAGCGGGTGTGCAGGACACAACCCGAAGCGAGCAGCAGACAGCCAATGACAAGGGCGAGTCGCATGCCACCCATGACGCATCAGCGCGGCCCATCTTCAAAGCCACTCAGGGTATGAGCCAGGCACTGGAAAGTTACAACCCTTCAGGCGACGCGAAGGCCGCGAACAGCTCGCCCGCGAGATAGGCCCGCGAGCCCTTCGCGGCGGGACGGATGTAGTCGTTGACCACGGGCCCGCCCTGCTCCAGCTGGTGCCTCGACGGGAAGGACAGGTTCAGCCGGCCTCGCGCGACGCCCTTGCCGCCCCGGTGGATGAAGGTGACGGTGCCATGGGCATCCACGGCCTCCACCACGCCAATGTGTGTCATCCCGTCGTTGCGGCGGCCATCGCGGTTGCGGTCATACGTCTCACGGAAGAAGACGAGGTCTCCGGGACGCGGCGGCTGGTGGTGGACAGAGCCGACATCCACCGCGCGGCGGAAGATGGCGGAGACGGCGTTCTCTCCCGCACGAAAGCCGTGCGCCACCAGGTCGATGCCAGCGGAGCGGTACGCCAGGCGCACGAAGCCGGAGCAGTCATCCGGAACGCCGCGGCTGACTCGGCGCAGGCTGCGCATGCCCACGAGCTGGAGGGAGCGCTGAACGATGGAGCGCGACATCTGCGTGGGCGCGAGCACCACGTCCCAGAACCGGCCGGTGGTGCTGGCGGGCCCCGTCACCTGCTCGGCCGCTCGCAGCGTGGCCTCCAGCACGCCCGCGCTCACCCACTGCGTCGCCACCCCCGTGGGCGCCACTTCGGCGGTCCCCAGCTCCACCGCCGTGACGGGCACCGGCACCGGCGCCGCGAGTCCTCCTGGCGCGGCCACCGTCACCACCGCTTCCGCCGTGGCGACGGGCTCCGTGGGGCGTGGCTTCACGGTGGCACACCCCACGAGCACGCTGAGGGGGAAGACGGCAAGGAGTGGAAGGCGGAGCGACATGAGAGGCCGCATTCAAGACCACCTCCCAGGCCGTCCGCCAAGAACTCCCGGTGTCAGCCCTCCCAGGTCGCGAGCATGGCTCGCACCCGTGCATACCTCTGGAGCAGCGCCGCGCGATGCGCACTGAGCATCACCATGGAACCAATGACCAACAGTCCCAGGACGAACAGTGAGGCCGCGGCAATCCGGTGGTCCCGCATGCCGAAGCGCACCAGGTTGGCGGCGATGCACGTCACCAGGAACGCCGTGCCCAGATACATATAGGAGCGGATGCGCAGCGCGATGCCACACGCCACGCCCACCACACAGAGCGTGACGCACAGGAGCATCGAACCGCCATCAGTGAACATGAGCGGCTTCCAGGCACCCGCCACGTAGATGGCGGTGACGGCCAGCGCACGCAACCGGGCATAGGTCTCCGCCTCGATGGCCTCGCGGAACACGCGCAGCAACGCGAGCAGGGAGAGCCCCGCGGGGATGACGTAGAACTGCGCCTCTCCCGCGCCCGTCCCCTGCCACACCAGCAGCAGCGCCGCGTTGAACGCCACCACCGACGTCAGCGACGCCAGGCCCCGGTGCCGCGGGTGCGTGGCCAGCGCGGCGAAGTGAGCGGCATACCCCACCATCAACGCCGCCACGTGAAGGGGCTCGCCCCAGGGTGCGGAGAGCAACCCCGCCAGCGGGAAGAGGTATGCACCCAACAAGGCGGGCCGTCGGAAACACGCCAGGGAGGAACCCTCGCGCTGCACGAAGAAGTAGAGGCCGGTGAACAGCGCACCGCCCACCAGGGCCGCAAGGCTGTCGCCGGGGCCCGGGTGCGCCCCCATTCCCAGCATGCGGATGGAGAGATAGCCCAGCGCGAGCACCACCTGCGCCATGTAGGCGGACGCCTCTTCCTTCTCCGTGGCCGCGCGGCGGACCAGGGCGAAGAGCAGCACGCCCAGCGCCACGCTCGCCACCAGTCCCTCGCGGAGCGCGCCCAGCGACGCGTCCACGAGCGCCAGCCCCGCCATCACCTCGAAGAGCGCCACCCCGGCGAAGCCATGCCCCACGCTCCGGCGCCGCGACTTGCTGGCCACGAAGAGCGAGAGGGCCGCCAACAGCGCGCTGGCCGCTCCGAGGTACGGCAGGATGAACGCCGCGCCTCGGCCGCTGGAGTACACCGCGCCCAGGTACAGCAGCCATCCGTGCACGGCGGCGAGCGAGGCCAGCCACCCCACCACCTCGCGCTCGCGACGCCGCCACACCACGGCCCACGCCGAGCCCACGCCGAAGAGGAACGTCAGCGGGGTGCCCACGTGCTCCAGTTCGCGCAAGCCCGCGAGCGACAGCAGCGCCAGCACCCAGCCGCCATGGTGCAGCGAGGCGCCCACGCGCACACCGCGAGCGTCCACGAGCGACCCGATGAGGCACAGCGCCAGCCCTGTTCCACTGAGGACAGCCGGCACCCACAGCGGGTCCACGGCGGCAACGAGCGAGGCCCCCAGCAACGCGGTGGCCACGTTGGCCATCCACCGCTCCCTCGCCACCATCAACACACACGCCGTCACCGCGGCGCCCACCGCCACCGGCAGGGCCAGCGAGCCAGGGCCTGACAGGAGCAGGCGCTCCAGCAGCAGCGCGCCCAACGCACCGGCGCTGCCCACCCACAGCGGCTCGCTCCAGGTGTCCTCCAGCGGAGGCAACACCTTCGCGAAGGTCTGGGTGAGCACGCGTTGGATGCCTCCGGACTGGAGCACGGCGGACGCCACGGCCGCGCCCAACACCACGGCGATGACGGACAGGCCCGCGTCGAGCCCCCGCTCGAACAGCTCGTTCACTCTGACCGCGCCCATGGGCGCCAAAGCCAACGCCCAGACGGCGGGAGCCAGCAGCCACCGCCGAGACAGCAGGAACGCGGCCAGCGCCAACACGCCCGCCAGCGTGGCCAGATGAGACGGCGTGGGCGAATCGAGGGTGGGCAACGCCGCGAGGATGAGCGCCGTGATGACGGCGCCGGGCCGCAGTGCCGCGTCCGGAGCGCTCCGGAAGAACGCCCACACGCGAGCGGGCCCATGACTCTCCGCGATGGCCAGCGCGAGCAGCAGGCCGATGACGATGGGACGTGCCTCCACGAAGAAGAGGAGGGCCAGCGCGGAGCCACACACGCGCAGGAAGGGACGCGGCCCGGGCATCAGTGCCAGGGACGTCAACAGCACATAGAGCGACGTGGGGACATGATACGGCCTGAGCGCGACGAAGAGCACCGGCAGGGCCACCACGGCGAGCCATCCCTGCATCCACGATGACAGCGCCTGGCGAGGCGCCTCCTCACGCGAGCGCAGCAGCAACGATGCCGCGGCGGGGACGTGCGCCACGGCACGCACCAACGCCAGGCTCAGCAGCGGAAGCGCCTGAACCCACGAGGGCAGCTCGCCACCCACCACCACGATGCCCACGAAGGAATACGGGACAGCGAGCGACGCGAAGAACGGCTGACGGCTGGCTCGCGTCCAGAGCAGGGGCAGCACGCAGGTACCCACGAGCAGCAACGGCAGCCCCGCGTCGTCCCACTTCACCACCGCGACGCCCAGAACCACGGCGGCGGACAACGTCGCCGCCAGGGCGAAGCGGTGACCGCCCGTCCCCACGCGCAAGACCGCGGGGACCTCCTCCAGCACGGCCAGGAGACTCAACACCCCGGCGAGGCACAACAACGGCACGGCGCCAAAACTGAACGTCGCGGTGAGCGCATAGAGCGCGGCCACGGCGACACTCAGCCCCGCGGGCAGTACGCGCGCGGTGAGCAGCGCCGCGAGCGCTGCCCCCAGCAAAAGGGGCGCCTGCTCCGACGAACGCGCGCCCAGCAGGGCCGTCAGCGGGAAGACGAGCGCGATGAGCCCGGCGACCATCGCGCTGATGCCTCGGCCCCACCGCGCCGCGGCGACGGAAGCCCCCAGGGCCCAGCAGCAGAACAGCGCCACGGACAGGCCCGGCGACATCCATCCACCCCATGGCGAATAGAGCCCCGGGATGTCGTGCACCAGCGCCAGGGCCGACATGAGCACGGCGAGCGGACGCACCACCGGGAAGGTCCGCGACGCCACGGCCACCGCGCCCGCGGACACCAGGATGACGCCGGCCAGCCCCGGCACCTGGGCCAGCACGCCCCAGGGAATCGCGAGCACCGCGTAGAAGACGCCCGGCAGGCCCAGCCACCGCGCCAGCCCACCCCGCGTCCCCAGCCACGAGAGCCCGAGTGCCACCGCCGCGAGCGTGGGCGCCACCGCCGTGGACGAAAGCTCTCCCGCCAGGCGTGGAAGCACGGCCGCCGCCAGCACGGACGCCAGCGCCATGAGGGAGGCACGCTGGAGCACCCAGGCGACAAGCACCGCGGCGGCGCCACACAGGGCCATGCCCGTCACGGCCGTGAAGCCGTCACCGGCAATCAGGCCCATGAGGAACCCCGCAGTGGCCACCACGCCCACGACGGCGCCCAGCAACCCACGCGTGCGCGCGGTGCACACCATGCTCACCGCGGCGAGCACGAGGGCCAGCACCCCCGACGCGACCGCGCCGCCGGATGCCCCCAGGACGGCGTAGGCCTGGAAGGGAAGGAACAGCGACAGCCCCGCCCCCACCACCGTCAGGAAGAAGCGCTCCACCAGCAGGCCCAGGACGAGACACAGCACCGCCAGCGCCAGCGCGCTCCAGAAGGAGGGCCGAGCGTCCGGTCCCGACAGGCCCAAGAAGACGAAGAGCGGGCTCGCCACCGCGGTAGCTCGCAGCAGCACCTCCGCCAGCGCGAGGTCCCGTGCATTGCCCGTACGCTGACCTCGCCACAGCCGCGAGACGGCGAACACCGCGCCCGCGAAGATGAAGGGCAACGCGGACAGCGCTCCGAACTGAAGGGGCAGCGGCTCGGTCACGTAACCGAACCAGGCCTTCACCGCATTGATGATGCGCCGCGCCGGCCCGGGGATGAGCTGGGAGAAGGAGACATAGGCGACGTACGTGCTCGCATAGGCCGCGTAGATCCACCGGATGCGGGCGACGCCGCCGCGCGACAGCGACAGCAACGTCCACGAGACGACGGCCGCTGTGACAAAGAGCGCTGGCCCCGGAGCCGGCACCGCGACGATGAGGCAGGTGGCCTGGAGTGACACCGCGCCAATGGACAGCGAATCCGCGCCCCGCTCGGCATCCAGGGTGCGGAAGCGCAACGCGGTGGCCAGGAGAAAGGCGCCGAACGGGGCATAGGTGCCAACGGAGACCGCCACGTCCGCGCCCGCCAGTGCGATGTGCAAGCGCGTGAAATAGAGCAGCAGCAGGTACAGCGGCGCGGCGAGGACGAAAGCGAGCGCGGTGCCCTCACGCGGCGCTGGTGGCGGACGCGAGGACAAGAGGAAGAAGAGCGCACACGGCAGGACGTTGAGCCACAGCGCCAGGCCGCCCAGTCGCGCGGCGAGCGGCGCCAACCCCATCATCAAGGTACTGGCCACCAGCGCCAGTTGGATGAAGGGACGGGACGAGGAATCGAAGGCCTCCAGCGGCTTGCGCGCCAGGAAGGCCGCCACTCCCGCCCATGCCAGCAGCGCGGGAATGAGCCACACCGTGCCGACGCCTCCCAGTTGGAAGACGTCCCCCAAGCCCATGGGCCCCAGTGCGATACCAGCGAGCGGAGCCACGGCTGTACCGATGAGCCCCAGGATGTACCCAGGCTTGCGTAACGCCTCACGCCTGGCGAGGTACGCCCCCCAACCGGTGAAGCCCGCGGAGCAACTCGCCGTCAGCCCGAACACGGTGAGCGAGCGGAAGCCGGACGACATCCCCACCCAACTCTCGAACACGAGGTAGAGAGCACTGGAGAGGATGAGGAAGGCCCCGACGAACCACATGAGGCTCTCGTAGAGGAACGGCCTCCACACCCGGTTCCAGGTGGAGGTCTCCTCGACGAGGCGCGCGGTGAGGCTTCGCGCCGGTGGCGGCTCCGCGTAGGGCTCCGCCGGATTCGCGGGCAGCGGCATCCAAACTGGCGGGGCCTCGGGGCGCGAATCATCCGACTGCACAGCCTCGGGCGCAGCGTCCACTCCGGCATCGGCCTCCGGCTCGGACGGGTCCGACGGCGCCGCGGCGGCCTCCGGCTCGGACGGAGCGGACGCCTCGGTCCGGCGTGGCTCCTCGGTGAGGCCCGGAGCCTCCACGGCCGGAGTCGCCTCGACCTCCGATTGTACCGAAGCCGCCTCCTGCGGCGCGGGAGGCTCCTGCATCAACGCCGCGGGAACGGGCGTCGCGGCATCCACCTGCGCCGGGGCCACGACGGTGGCCGCCTCCGCTGAGGCCGCTGGAGGCAGCTCCGTCAAGACCGCGAGGAGGATGCACGCCTGCCGCTCATACCGCTCCGAGATGAAGCGCCGGACGTTGGGAGGAACCTCGGACGACTCCCACCGAGTCAGCTCATCGAGGAGGAATTGAACGTGCGTGAGCTCTGCTTCGATGACCTCACGCGAGCGCCCCGTCATCCGAGCGCCACACAGCGCGCACCACAAGTCCTTGCCACGCCGCTCTTCGCGGCAGTCAGCGCAGTACATGCATCCCCCTCGATACAACGAACATGCCATCCAAGAGGCCGTCGCGTACAGACACCCCCGGACGAAGGGGAACGCGTACACGCTGCATCACACCCGTGGCATCTGTGCATCCGGCTGCACAACCCGTGCGTGAGTGTCAACGCAGCGGGCGGCCCCCTTGCCGGCGCTGGCACCTCGGCCCCGGCTGTGAAACGTTGCGCGCATGAGCACGGAAGAGCTGACGCTGCGACACATCGAATCGAGGGATGACGCCGCGGTGGCCGGCATCATCCGGACGGTGATGCCGGAGTTCGGCGCGGACGGCCCTGGCTTCGCCATCCACGACCCCGAGGTGTCAGCGATGAGCGCTGCCTACGCCCGGCCCCGGCACGCCTACTTCGTCGTGGAGCGGGCAGGGCGTGTCATCGGCGGCGGTGGAATCGCCCCACTTGAAGGAGGCGACGCGGGCGTCTGCGAGCTGCGGAAGATGTACTTCCTGGCCGAAGCCCGAGGCCTCGGCCAGGGCGAGCGCCTGCTCCGGCGCTGCCTGGAGTTCGCACGAGAAGCGGGCTTCCAGCGCTGCTACCTGGAGACGCTGGCGGGAATGCAGCAGGCCCAGAAGCTCTACCGCCGCATGGGCTTCGAGCCGCTGTGCGCGCCCATGGGCAGCACGGGCCACTTCGGCTGCGATCACTGGTACGCCCGGGATTTGTCAAAGCCGCTCGACTGACGAAGACGGACGGCCCCCTGCCCTGCCGGCGGCCCTTCGTGCGGCCCAGTGCCTCGTCGCGCCCGCGTCCCCAGGTTTGGGGCGGGAGGCAGCACATGACGAGCATCCATCCCGCGGGAGGAACGCGCCATGCCTAGCCGGCAGGCGCCCACGAAGCCCGGCCGCGTCGTGGAACCACCGCCCCGGCCGGACAAGAAGCCCTTCGACATCGACGAGGTGCTCGGCCGCATCCGAGAGGCGGTGCGCCACTTCGCGGACGCGGCGATGTTCGCGCTCGCGGCCCGAGGACATGACACGCTCTTCGAGCAGCTCGTCGCCTGCATCCTCTCCATCCGCACACGCGACGAGGTGAGCCTGCCCGTCTCGCTCGCCCTGCTCCAGCGCGCCTCCACGCCGGAGGCCCTGGCGCGCATGTCGCCGGAAGACATCGACGCCCTCATCCAGCCCGTCACCTTCCACGAAGCGAAGGCCTGGCAGCTTCACGCCATCGCCACGCGGACGCGGGATGAATTCGGAGGCGCGCTGCCGTGTGATGCCCAGGTGCTCCAGTCCTTCAAGGGCGTGGGCCCCAAGTGCGCGCACCTGGCGCTGGGCATCGCCTGCGGGCACGAAGCCATCAGCGTGGACATCCACGTCCATCGGGTGACGAACCGCTGGGGCTATGTGCAGGCGCGCACGCCGGAGGCCACCATGGAGGCGCTGGAGGCCGTGCTCCCGCGCGCCTGGTGGGTGGAGCTCAACCGGCTGCTGGTGCCCTTCGGCAAGCACGTCTGCACGGGCACGCGGCCGAAGTGCTCCACATGCCCGGTGCTGAGCTTCTGCCGGCAGGTCGGCGTGAGGGACGCGCGCTGACGCTACCGGTCCTGACCCACGAGCTGCGTCGCCCGACGGGCCAGCCGCTGAGCGCCTCGCGGCCCGCGCTGCGGTGCTCGCCGCTGCCTACGCCGCTCACCCTGAGCGATTCCCCCGCGGTGCCCCCATGCCGAAGACACCGCCAATCTCGAACGCACTGTCTCACTCGCGTTGACAGGTTCCGCGTGTCGCGCCGCAGCCAAGGCGCTGGAGTGCGCCACCTCGACGGTGGTGGTGGCCGTAACAGGCAAAGATTTACCCCGGATGGCTTGGAGACTTCTGGCCTCGTACACGGCTCGCTTACTCGCCGCGACGCGCTCATGACGTAGCGAGCGAATCTTGGATAGGCACTCCTGCACGTCCAGCCCTCCGTCGCGCACTCGCCAGGAGGAGGGCTTGGTCCTGGTTGCAGTGCCCGCCGCGATGGGAGGGGGCAGGTCCCAGCGCACCCTTTAAGTAAACCAAGGGGTGAAAGGGTATTGGACGACCTCAGCACTTGAGCCCTTGCGGGTGCAATTCATTGAGCATTGAGATAAATTCGCACGGATGTCCCGTCCCAGCGTCCCCCCTCCCCATGCGGCCGCGAGGACCTCGGACGTGTCCACGGCCTCCGAGTCGGTTCCGTACGGGCAGCGCCCGTCCTCACGCCCGATTCCAGCGTTGACGCTCATCTCTCACACCACCGTCACCCGCCTCGGGGAGAGGCTGCTGCTGCACGGACTCCTCGCCGGCCGGGAGGTCCCGCTCTCCCGCAATGCCCCGGACTTCTGCCGCCCGGGCGAGCCGCTGGGCCTGCCCCTGGGCGACCCCTTCATGAGTCGCAAGTCGATCCTGTTCGTCCCCGCGGGAGCAGGCCTCCGCGTCGTCCTGGGCGAAGTGGGACGATGCACGTCAGCGGGTGAGCCACTCCACGGGGCCCGCGAATTCGGTCCCACAGAACTTGAAAGAGGAGTCCCGCTGGAGTTCTCCAGGCGGACGGGGGTGCTGCTGCACCTGGCCCCTCCCCCCGAATCAAACGCACCATCCGCCCTGGGAATGGTGGGCGAAAGCGCCGCCATCCATGCCCTGCGCCGACACATCGAGCGCGTCGCCGACCTGGATGTGCCCGTCCTCATCCGGGGCGAAACCGGAACTGGCAAGGAACTGGTCGCCCGGGCCCTCCACGAGCGGAGCCAGCGCCGAGGCCCCTTCGTCAGTGTCAACCTGGGCGCCCTCCCGAAGGAACTGGCCGCGGCCGAACTCTTCGGCAGCGTCCGGGGAGCCTTCACCGGTGCCCAACGCGACCGTGAGGGCCTCTTCCAAGCCGCGGAGGGCGGCACGCTCTTCCTCGACGAGGTGGGAGAGGCCTCATCCGACGTACAGGTCATGCTCCTCCGAGTGTTGGAGACGGGGGAGCTGTACCCGGTGGGGGCCAGCAAGCCCGTGGCGACGAACATCCGCCTCATCGCGGCCACGGACGCGGACCTGGAAGCGCAGATCGCCGAGGGACGCTTCCGGTCTCCCCTCCTCCACCGGCTGGCCGGCTATGAGCTCCGGCTTGCCCCTCTCCGTGAGCGCCGGGAGGACATCGCTCCACTGTTCCTCCACTTCGCCCGCCAGGAGTTGGACGCGCTCGGAGAGGCTCACCACCTCACCACGAGAGACCCTCATGCGCGACCTTGGCTGCCATCAGACCTGGCGGCGCAGCTCCTGCTGCATCCCTGGCCGGGTAACGTCCGTCAGCTCCGGAACGTCGCCCGACAGCTCGTCATCGGCAGCAGGGGTAAGCCCTACCTGGAGCTTGATGCACGCCTCGCCCAGGAGTTGAGGCTCGACCTGGCGCCGCCGGCCCGGCCCTCCGCCTCCGCCCTCCCCCCGAAGCGTGAGGTTGCGGCCCGTCGCAAGTCCACGGACGTGGGCGAACAGGAACTCCTCATGGCCTTGCGTGCGCACGACTGGGACGTCAAGAAGGCCGCCCACCACCTGCAGATCGCCCGCTCCTCCATCTATGATCTCATCGAGCGCAGCCCCAGCATCCGGCTGGCTGGAGACCTGAGCGTGGAGGAACTCACCCGCTCCTTCCACGCGTGCCAGGGCAACCTGGATGAGATGGCACGGCGCCTGGAGGTGTCCAAGCGGGCCTTGAACCGGCGTGTCAAGGAACTGGGGCTGTATTCGAAGGAGTCCTGAGCGGACGGCCTCACACCGCCTCAATGGAAGACCAGGAGACGACCATGCAGCCCGACAGCATCACCATCGACTTCACAAAGAACCCTAAACCAGAACCGAAGACAATCACGGTCCTAGACGGCACCAGGATAACCTTCAGGATCATACTCCCTGACGGCTTGAAGCTGACTCCAACAATCACCTTCTGCGATACCGACCCCGATGCCTGCATCCTGACAATCAATGATCCCACCCACGACTTCGTCTTCACCGAAGAAACAAACACATATGAACACGACTTCGTTCCTCAGATAGACAAAACCAAGGCCCCCACCTCCCAAGATCAATTCATACGCAACTATGTCGTCAAACTCGTGGAAACCGTGCCCCCCGAGTACCCTCTGAGAGACAGGGTGGAGAACCGCCCTTCAAAAGGGGAACCCCCCACATCCTCCGGGACAATCGAAGTATCAGGCGGTCCTGGCTCAGAACTTCCCTCTCTGGTCTAGCCACCGCTCCCGAGGTACGCCCCACGCTCGCGGCACGACGTTTCACTCTCACGCCAGTCAGCCGCAGACGTAGCGGAGGGCGACGCAAGCACGGGCTCAGGGGCATGCGGCAAGCCGCTGCGCGCCAGCGAGTGAACCGCCCCACTCGTTGGAGAGGTTTGAATTGTGCGTGAGCGCCTGGGTCAGCTCATCCAGGGCCTGGCGCCTCCAGGTGCACAGGTCCCCGGGGGGCTCGGCTTCAACCCACTCCAACCTCAAACCGGCCCGCAGGGCGCGGGCCGCGGCCCAGTCGGGCCGGAGCTTCAGCGCTTGCTCGGCGTGTTCGAGGCCCCGCAGAAGGAGCGGGCCGTTTTCACGACCCGTGCGCTTCTGGTGTTCCGCCCACCGTCGGTAGAAGCGGCCAGCCTCCAGGCGATATTCCGGGTCGTCTGGAGAGAGCGTGAGGGCCCTGTCGAAGGACTTCGCCGCTGCCTCCATGGCCTCGGGCTGGAGCGACCCGCGCTGTGCCTTCCAGTGCGCATGGAGGGCCTGCGCCTTGCCAAGCTGGAGCCAGGGCTCCGCCTCCAGGGAGTTCACCTCCAACGCGGCGTGGAGTTCCTTCAGGGCGCGAGCGACGGCAGCCCCGGGGTCTCGCCCTTGGTCCGACTCGATGCGGGCCTGGATGACATGCACCGTGCCGAGGAGGACCCGCAGCCACACGGCCCCCGGCATCCTCTCGGAGGCTTGTCTCAGTGCCTCCCTTGCCTCATGCGTGCTCGAAAGAGGCGACTCGCCAAGCGCGAGCAGGTAGTGCGCGCGCCGGACGAAGAGAGAGCCCAGGTTCGCATAGGCAAAGCCCTGTCCGGGCGCGACAGCGATGGCCTGTTCGAAGCACGTCCGAGCCTGCTCCAGCGCGGGCAGGGGATCCTCACCCCGGTTCCAGGAATCCTCGGCCCGCAGCAAGTGCACCACGCCCATTCCGTTATGGAAGTTGGGGATCCGGCGGTTGATTTCAATGCCACGCTGATACTGCTCCAATGCATGCGCCAGGACGGGTCGCGGATCCTCGCCGCGACGACCCCGCCGCCGAGCCAACTGCTCGTCGACCTGCCCCGCATAGAAGTACAGCGCCATATGCTGGGGGTTGAGGGCCCGAGCCTCCTCGAGTGCCGCCGCCGCCCGCCCCAGGTCCTGCTCCGCCTCCGCATTGAGTGGACGGGAAGCCCGTGAAAAAAACGCACGCCCCAGGTTGATCCAGTCCTCGGGGACACGATTGTCCAAGGCGATGGCCGCCTCGTAGGCACGGATGGCTTTGTCCCTGTTCCCGCCGGAATCCCTCCCGAGCTGCTCCTCGTAGTCCGCCCACGTCGTGAAGACGAGACCTGAATCGCCGTGGTAGGCGCGGTCCCGGTGCGCCACGCCGATGCTCGCGAACAACGCGGCGGCTTCTCCGAGCAGCGCGCGTGGGTCCTCGCCCCTCTCGATTTGATAGCGCGCTTGGAGCCAGGTGCTCCGAGCCAGGTTGAATGTGGCCGCCGGAAGCCCGGGCTCCACCAAGAGGGCACGCCGCGCTGCCTCTAGCGCCTTCGCGAGAGGCTCCTCCCCATCGCCCCCATGGGTGAGCCGGTGCTCGGCCAGGCGGTGGTGCGCGCGCGCCATGCGGATAACACACTGGGCGTCGTCCGGAGCAATGGTGAGACAACGGGAGAGCGCGTCCAGGGAACGGTGGTACGCAGGCATCACATCCCCCCTGCCATACAGCTCCATGACCATCGCATCGTTTTCGAGCAAGGCCAGGGACCGGTAGACGGCGGGGTCGCTTTCAGCGGTGGCGATGGCGGCGGCGTAGGCCTTGCGACCGGCTTCGAAGCTCGCTCGGGCTCCCTCGGGATCTCCCCCGTTCCAGCGTTTGAAGGCCTGTGCCGCATGGACGTCCCCGCGCAGCATGGGCAGCTCATGAAACCAGGGCAGCTCGCTGGCAGCGCGATCCGCCAGGAGCAGGGCGTCATCGAAGCGGCCCTCGTAGAAGGCGACCAGCGCCGCCACGTATTCCCTCGAGGGCACCTGAGCGCCTTCACTCTGCTTGAACCACGCGAGCGCCGGATCCCGGTAGAGGCGCTCCGCTTCACGCGTCGCGGCCTCCCGCAGCGCCGGCACACGAATCCGCTGCGCCTCCAGGAGTTGCTGCTGATAGCGCCGCCCGCTCACCAGTGCGAGCGCATACGCGGCCCGGGGCGAGCGAAAACCATTGCGCCAGGAGGACTCCAGGAACTCCAGGGCCTTCGCCTCGTCTCCGAGCGCGAGGTGGCCACGCCCCAGCGCATGGTGCCCAGGGCCCAGCGCCTGCGGACCGGAGCGCTGGATCTCCGCCTCCAGTTCGGCCATCTGGGCCTGGAGTGCCCGGCGGTCCTGCCGGATGTCATGCAGCCGCGAGAGCGCGGAGTAGCGGCCCCTGGACTCGATGCCCTCCACCAGCTCGGTGAATCGCTGGACGATTCGCTCACGCTCGGCGGCCTCCTGGCGGGCCCGGATGCCCCAACCGAGGGCCCCTCCCGCCGTGACCAGCGCGGCGGCGCCCACCGTGGCCAGGAGCCGGTGTTTGCGCAGGCGCTTGCGCAGGGAGTACGCGAAGCTCGTGCGTGCCAGCACCGGCTCGCCGCCCAGGAAACGCTCCAGGTCATCCGCCAATGCACGCGCCGAGTCGTAACGGGCGTCGCGATCCTTCTCCAGACACTTGAGGGCAATGGCCTCCAGGTCCGCCGGGAGTCCTGGAGCAAGCAGGCGCGGCGCGCGCGGCTCCTCGGTGGCGATGCTGTTGAGCACTTCCAGGCCATTGGCCCCAGGGATGGGGACCTCGCCGGTGAGGAGGAAGTAGAGGGTGGCCCCCAGGCTGTAGACATCCGCGCGGCGGTCGAGCCCGCTCACCTCTCCGCGAGCCTGTTCCGGGGCCATGTAGTGCGGCGTCCCCAAGACGGCGCCGCTGGCCGTGACGGACTCGTTCCATTCACGCGCAAGACCAAAGTCCATCACATAGGGCCTGGGAGTCCCGTCGTCGGAGGACTCCACCATGATGTTGGAAGGCTTGATGTCCCGGTGGATGAGCCCGACGCGGTGGGCCGCATGAACCCCCAGAGCAGCCTCACGCATCACCAGTGCCTTCTGCTCGATGGTGAGCGAACGCACCTGGGCGCTGAGCGACTGGCCGTCGATGTACTGCATGGCGATGAAGACCTTCCCCCCGACGTGGCCCACCTCATATACTTGACATACGCGCTCGTGCTTCACCTTGGCCTGAGCACGCGCCTCGGAAACGAAGCGGCGAGCGTGCGATTCCTCGTCGCGGACGAACTTGAGGGCGACCTGTCGGCGCAGGCGTGGGTCCCAGGCCAGGAACACACGACCCATTCCGCCCTGTCCCAGGAACCGCACGGGTTGGTATCGCTCCCACCCGGGGAGCGGGAAAGCAGGGACGTCGGCGTCCCCCGGGGCCAATGCCTGTTCAACCCGGACCGGGTCGACCGTAACGGTCTGCTCGGGAGAGGGCTGCTCACCTGACGGGCGCTCCTCCAGGGCAAGGTTCTCCCGCATCAGCGAGGCAAGTGTCTCTTCCGAAACCCGGCCCCGCTCCTGAAGCAACTCCAGCGGGCTTCGTCCCAGGCGTCGCGCATCCTGAAGCAGGGCCTCCGCCTCCTCGCGGGACAGGATCCCCTCGTCAATCGCGAGCCAGATCTCCGTCTCATCGTCACGATTCATCGATGGGCACCTCAAAGAGAGCAGCGCGCAAAGCCAGCGGCCGTCTCAGTTGAAGGGCCCCGCGCTCCCCGGTCGTTCCTATATCACGAGGTCTCTTCTCAGAAGAGACACGGGAGCCGCTTCGGTCCAAGGAGTGCTCGCGGCATGTCGCCGACATGTCGCCGGACTGTCGAGACATCCCCCTGGGGCGCAATCACCCTACCAACGCGTGCGCTGGCGGAGACGCGCCACGCCCCTTGATGGAAGCGTGAGCAGTCCGATTCGGAAGCGAAGCTCGAGTGGGCACGAGAGGTGCAAACACAGACTTACGCCTGGTGATTCCACCACGCATTGCCGCTCCCTTGCCCCTCTTCAGGTGAAAGCCATGAGAACAATGTCCGAATTCAGCTCGCGAAACTCCAAGCCGCGCGGAGGGTGGGACGCACTCCGCCATGCCACGAAGGTTTCCGCCATGTTGGCAGGAGTCCTCGGTCTGGTGGGGTGCACGCCCGAACAGCAACTCCAGCTCGAGCAAGACGCGTTGAGCAGTTCGCGTGCGGGCCTGACGCTGGGCGGTTCGAGCCTCCTCCACCGCTACAGCTTCACCGCCGGCGGGACCGACTCGGTGAGCGCGGCGCATGCCACGCTCGAGGGGGGTGCCACGACCGTCAATGGCGAGGTGATTCTGAACGGAGCGGGGGCCTATGTGAACCTGCCCATCACCGGGACCCTCGCCAGCCTCCAGGATGCGACCTTCGAGGCGTGGGTGAAGTGGGATTCCGCCTCGGGGCAGACATGGGCGCGCATCTTCGACTTCAACGATGGCGTTTGGAACAAGTCCCTGGTCCTCACCCCGCGCAATGGCGGCTTCGACTCGGGGCCGGCGGTCGATACTCCACGCTTCAGCATCTTCAGCCCGGCCATCAGTGGAGAGGAGCAGGCCACCAGTGCGACCGGGTTCCCAACGGGCGCACTCACGCACGTCGCAGTGACCATGGACAGCGTCGCGAGGGTCAACCGCCTGTACATCAACGGCGTGCAGGTGGCTCAGACCACCACCCCTACCGCGCTCACTCCGGCGAGCCTGGGCACGCTCGCGAATGCGTGGTTGGGTCGTTCCGCCTATTCCGCGGATCCATTCTTCAAGGGCTCGATCTCCGAGTTCCGCGTTCACGGCGCTGCGCTGTCGTCCAATGACCTCACCGCCAGCTACCAGGCTGGCCCGGATACCGTGATGGCTCCTGGCACGGAGCACGTGGTCATCTACGGGCGAACGGACGTCGCGGGCATGGCCGCGGACACCACGAGCGTGTACTGGGTCGAGAACCGAACCTGCGGCCAGGTGATGAAGGCGTCGCTCTCCACAGGTAGAGCGCAGGTTCTCGCCTCCGGCCGCGAAAACCCGAGCGCCGTGACCACGGATGCCACGTTTGTCTACTGGGTCGAGAACGGCACGACCATCTTCAAGATGCCCGTCAATGGCGGGAGCATCACCTCCCTGGCCTCGGGGCTATCGGGGATTGGCCAGCTCGTCACGGATGGCGCGGAACTCTTCTGGACCCAGGGAGGCTCCATCCTCCACATGCCGGTCCAGGGCGGCACGCCTGCCATTCTCTATACGACGGCCCTGGCTGGCCCCCTTGCAGTGGATGGTCATCATCTCTACTGGATGCAGCCGGGCGGCACCATCGTGAAGGCAGCCAGGCCCGGCGGCCCTGCTTCATCCCTCTGGAATTCGTCGAACTCCACCACGGGTATCGCCAGCGACGGAACGGACCTCTTCATCGCGGAGAACCTGAGTCCATACGACATCCTCCGGCTCCCGGTAGGAGGGAGCCAGTGGGCGCTAGCGTTTGCCGTCAGGTACGGCAACATCACGAGCCTTGCCGTGGGGCCCAACCGCGTCGCCTGGTTCGACCCCAGCCTCGGTGCGATTCTCGCCAAGGGCAAGTAGAGCACGCGGACACAGGGCCGGCGGGGGGAGGCCCACCGGCGGCCGTTCCCCTCGCTACCGGTCCTGCCCCACGAGCTGCGTCGCCCGCCGTGCCAGCCGCCGCCAGGGATTGGTGCGGCCCCCATTCTCCAGCGTGATTTCCTTCGAGTGCCGCAGGTCCCTGGCCCAGCACCGCGCCAGCTTGCGGACGAAGGACGCGTCGTGGATGACGAGCGAGCCCTCCTTCAGCTTGTTGAGCGACAGCGAGTCCATGTTGGTGGAGCCCACCACGGCGAGCCAGTCGTCCACGAGCAGCGTCTTCGAGTGCAGCATCGACGGCTGGTACTCCCAGATGCGCACGCCCGCGGCCAGCAGCCGCTCGTACGTCGAGCGCTGGGACGCCCTCATGATGGGCACGTCATGGTTGGGCCCCGGCCCCAGGACACGAATCTCCACGCCCTGACGGCACTTCTCCTCCAGCTGCTCCAGAATCGCGTTGGGCGGTGAGAAGTATGCGTTGGCAATCCAGATGCGCTCACGCGCGGCGCCAATCACGATGCGAATCATTCGCTCCGCGTCGGTGAGGCCCAGCTTGCCCGCGCTGTCGATGAAGCCCGCGGCGCAGGGGCCCGCGGGTTCCGCTTCCGGAAAGGCGCTCGGTGGAATCAACCCGCCACCCGACTCCTGCCAGTGACGGGAGAACGACAACTGCATCCGGCGCACCTCGGGGCCCTCCACGCGGATGTGCGTGTCACGCCACTCGTCCGGCTTCAGGCCGTCGCCTTCCCACACCTTCCAGATGCCGAAGCCTCCCGTGTAGCCAATGCGCCCGTCGACGATGACGAGCTTCTGGTGACTGCGCCCCAGCAGACGGCCCAGCACCTTGCCCGCCAGGAGCCGGAAGTAGTGGACCTCCACCCCAGCGTCCGTGAGCACCTTCTCCACCTTCTGGTCGAAGTCACGGTCGCCGCGAATCTCCTCGCTGCCCACCGGGTCCACCACCACGCGGCACGCCACGCCCGCTCGGGCGCGCTCCACCAGCGCCTCCACCACACGGTCCGACAGCTCACAGGGCCGCCAAATGTACACCAGGACATGGACGCTGCTCTGGGCGGCGCGGATGTCCGCCAGCATGCGCTCGAAGACCGCGCCGTTCTCCAGCAACTCCAGCGCGTGTCCGGGAATCAGCCCCACGCCCGTGGACTGGTACAGCGCGAAGGAGAAGGCCTCCGGCCCCGGCGGCAGCGTGAAGGGCCCGTGCATCTCATGTCGCGCACGCTCCACGCTGCCCGAGAAGCCCAGCGCCCCGGGCTTGGGAATCAGCGCCTCCAGCTCCTGCATTTCATCCATACGGGCAAGCTAGGGATGCCTCCCTCCGCTTGGAATGCCGCGCCTGCCCGCCTGCCTTAGGCCCGACGCGTGCTTCCCGTTGCCGCGCGGCGGCAGGCTGGCCACACTGCGCTCGTCCTCAAGCCTCCAGGAGCGCCAACCATGGTGGATGACACCCGACCGACAGCCCACGAGCTGCTGTCCCTTCCTCGACTCGCTCCGCTCGTGCCCATGCTGTACGTGGCCTGGACGGACGGGGAGCTCACGCCGGAGGAGATTCGCGCCATGGGCTCCGCCGCCCGCGCGCAGCCCTGGCTGGACCTGCGCGCCAACACCGTGCTGGCGCGCTGGCTGGACCCGCTGGTGCCGCCCAGCCCCGGTGAGCTGGCCCAGGTGCGCGAGCACATCCGCCGCACCGCGGAGCGCCTGTCCCACAGCGAACACAACAACCTCGCCGAGCTGGGCGCGCGGCTCGCCCAGGTGGGCAACGGCGACGAGGGCCTTCCCGCGCCCATGCCGGAGCTGACGCGCGCGCTGGCGCAGTTGGAGGCGTCCCTGGGCGTCTCCGGCAGCGAGGCCGTCCGCGCGCTCGTCCCCGCCGCTTCTCCCAGCCGCGCCGAACAGCGCACGCCCACGTCCTTCGACCCGGAGGCGCTGCGTGCCGTGCTGGACCGGACCTATCCGGAGACGCGCGCCCAGGTGCGCCAGTGGCTGGCGGACCCGGCCTACCGCCACACGGACACGCGCGACACGGCGAAGTACCGGGACCAGGTGCTCGCCTGGCTCAAGGCCATGGCCGACCACGGACTGGGACGCATCGCCTTCCCCGCGGGCAATGAGACGAGCGCGGACCTGGGCGCCTTCGTGACCGCCTTCGAGACGCTGGCCTATTTCGACCTGAGCCTCGTCATCAAGGCCGGCGTCCACTTCGGCCTCTTCGGCGCCAGCATCCTCTTCCTCGGCACCGAGAAGCACCACCGGAAGTACCTGCCCCAGGTGGCCTCACTGGAGCTGCCCGGCTGCTTCGCCATGAGCGAGCTGGGCCACGGCTCCAACGTCCGGGACGTGGAGACGGTGGCCCGCTACGACGCGGAGGCCGGCGAGTTCGTGGTGCACACGCCGACGGAGACGGCGCGCAAGGAGTGGATTGGCAACGCCGCGCGGCACGGGCGCATCGCCACCGTGTTCGCGCAGCTCGAGGTCGGCGGCCGGGCGCTGGGCGTCCACGCGCTGCTGGTGCCACTGCGCGACCCGGCCGGGAAGGTGCTGCCCGGGATTCGCATCGAGGACTGCGGCGAGAAGATGGGCCTCAACGGCGTGGACAACGGCCGCATCTGGTTCGAGCACGTCCGCGTCCCGCGGGAGAACCTGCTGGACCGCTTCGGGCAGGTGAACGCGCAGGGCGAATACACCAGCGCCATCACCGGCGACTCCAAGCGCTTCTTCACCATGCTGGGCACGCTGGTGGCGGGCCGGGTGAGCGTGGCCGCCGCGGCGCTGAGCGCGGCCAAGAGCGGGCTCACCATCGCCGTGCGCTACGGCGACCTGCGGCGCCAGTTCGGCCCCGCGGGCGACCAGGAGTTCCGCCTGCTGGACCACCAGGCCCACCAGCGGCGCCTGCTCGTGCCCCTGGCCAAGACGTACGCCATGGACTTCGCGCTCGAATACCTCGTCGAGCGCTACGTGAAGCGCACCGAGGAGGACGCGCGCGAGGTGGAGTCGCTGGCGGCCGGCCTCAAGGCCTACAGCACCTGGCACACCACCGCCGTCCTCCAGGAAGCGCGCGAGGCGTGCGGCGGGCAGGGCTACCTCCAGGCCAACCGGCTGGCGGCGCTCAAGGCGGACACGGACGTGTTCACCACCTTCGAGGGCGACAACACGGTGCTGATGCAGCTGGTCGCCAAGGGCCTGCTCACCGGCTACCGGCAGCGCTTCGAGGACGACCGCGTCTTCGCCGTGCTGAAGCTGCTGGCGGACCGGGCCACCGCCGTGGTGGACCGCAACCCCTTCGCCGCGCGGCGCACCGACAGCGACCACCTGCGCGACAACGACTACCACCTGCGCGCGCTGCGCTTCCGTGAGGACGAGCTGCTAGCCACCGTGTCGCGGCGCCTGCGCAAGCGGCTGAGCGCGGGCGTGGAGGCCTTCGAGGCCTTCAACCAGGTCCAGGTCCACCTGCTGGAGCTGGCGCACGCCCACGTGGAGCGGCTGGTGCTGGAGCAGTTCCTCAAGGGCGTGGCCGACGTGAAGGACCCCGGCTTGAAGACGGTGCTGGGACGCCTGTGCGACCTCTACGGCCTGTCCTGCCTGGAGTCCGCCAACGGCTGGTTCCAGGAGCACGGGTGGCTGGAGGGCACCAAGGCGAAGGCCCTCCGCAAGGAGGTGACGCGGCTGTGCGCCGAGCTCCGCCCGGACGCGGTGGCGCTGGTGAACGCGTTTGGAGTACCGGACACCTGCCTCGCCGCGCCCATTGGATTGGGCCACCTGTCGCCATGAGGTGAACGTTTGGGGCGGGCGGCACTGCCCGCCTGCCGCCCCCATGCACAGCATCGTGGGGCCATGACACGACACACGACGATTCTGTTGTGCGCCCTCGGGTGGCTGTCGGGCTGCGCCACGATGTCTCCCGTGGAGCGCGCGGCCGCCCTGGAGGCCCAGAACAAGCAGCGGGTGCGGCAGCTCACCGAGGAGCTCTACAACCTGCGCAAGCTGGACCGCATCCCGGAGTTCATCGCCGAGGACTTCGTGGACCGCTCCCAGGGCGCGCCCCTCAACGCGGTGGGACCCGCCTTCATCCGTCAGCAGGCGGAGGCCAGCTTCAAAAAGTTCCCCGAGCTGAAGTTCGACATCCTCCACCTGGTGGCGGACGGCGACCTGGTGCTCGCGCACTGGAAGGCCACCGCGCCGGCCCCCCAGCCCCTCCTGCTGCAAGGGCACTCCCTGTACCGGCTGCGCGACGGCAAGGTGGTGGAGTCCTGGGACATCTCCGACCGCCTGTCGCCGCTGCTCCAGCGCGGCTACAAGGTGGTGCCGCCCACGCTGTAGCCTTCGGCTCAGCCGCCGGGCGCGCGGAACACCGCGCCGTCCTGGCCTTCCACCACCAGGCTGGCGCCATCCGACGGCGACACCCGGAGCGCCACGCGTGGCAGCCCCTTGCGGTCCCTCAGCACCAGACCGGGAGAGCCATGCTCGTCCGCACCCAGGATGGCCCGGGGCCGTCCGTCCGCGTCCGACAGCTCCAGCCGCGACGAGCCATCCACCTGGAGGCCCACCGCGAACAGTTCCCCGCCGCCGGGCTTGGACAGCGTCAGGCGCGGCGCCTCGTCGGAGTACACCACCAGCTCCGCCAGGGACTGGCCCTCCGCGGTGGAGAAGCGCAGCCGGGGCGAGCCGTCCTCGCCCACGCCCAGGAGCGCCCGGGGCCGGCCCTCGCCGTCGCGCAGCACCAGGCCCGCGTTGCCCTGCGCGTCGGTGTCCAGCGTGGCCCGCGTCTGCCCGCGCGCGTCCGTGAGCACCAGCCGGGAGGCCACCAGCGTCCCGGAGGACACGTCTTCGCCCCGGAGCGCCGCCGCGCCCAGCCCCAGTCCCGCCAACGCGAGCGCGGTGAACGTCAGCCCCTGCCACCGCCGGCAACTGCGCTCCAGCCGCGCCATCCGTGCTTCGAGCGAATCCGAATCCATTCGAACGCCTCCTCGCGAAGAGAAGCTAACGGAAGCGGGCCCGGTGCGCGCGCCCGACTGTCCAGCAGTGACGACCCGCCCACCCCCACCGTGGTCGCCGTGCCGCCGCTGACCTATTTGCGCATCCACCACTACCAGGAAGGCCCCATGACTTCACGACTCCGGCTGCTGCCGCTGCTGGCCCTGCTCTCGCTGACAACCTGCGTGCGCAACCCCGCCACCGGCAAGCGCATGCTGTCGCTCGTCTCTCAACAGGACGAGATTGCCCTGGGCAAGCAGAGCGCGGAGGAGGTGCGCGGCTCCATTGGCCTCATCCAGGAGCCCAAGGTCCAGGAATACGTCGCCCGGGTGGGCCTGCCCATGGCGAAGGCCTCCGAAAGGCCGGAGCTGCCCTGGACGATCCAGGCCGTGGATGACCCGGTGGTGAACGCCTTCGCCCTCCCCGGAGGGCCCGTGTTCGTGACGCGGGGCCTGCTGACCGCGATGAACTCCGAGGCGGAGCTGGCCTCCGTGCTGGGGCACGAAATCGCCCACATCACCGCCCGGCACTCCGTGGAACAGTTGTCCCAGGCGCAGCTCGCCCAGGCCGGCCTGCTGCTGGGCAGCGTGCTCAGCGAGGACGTGGCCCGCTTCGGGGGCCTGGCCGCCGCCGGCCTCCAGTTGCTGTTCCTCAAGTACGGCCGCGACGACGAGCGCCAGGCGGACGAACTGGGCTTCAAGTACATGCTGAACGGCGGCTACGACGTGCGTCAGGCGGCCAACGTCTTCGCCACCCTGGACCGCGTGGGCAAGGCCGCGGGCGGACAGAGCCTTCCCACGTGGCTGTCCACCCACCCCGACCCGGGCGACCGCGTGAAGACGGCGCAGGAGCGCGCCGCGAAGGCCCACGTCGACTTCAACCAGCTCAAGGATGGCCGGGAGGAATACCTCGCCATGCTCCAGGGCATGGCCTACGGCAACGACCCGCGGCAGGGCTTTTTCCGGGGCAACGTCTTCATGCACCCGGGACTGCGCTTCCAGCTCACCTTTCCCCAGGGATGGAAGACGGCGAACCAGCCGCAGCAGGTGGCGGGCATCAGCCCGCAGGAGGACGCCATCGTCGGGCTGGTGCCCACCGGCAACATCGCGCCGCAGGAGGCGATGCAGCGCTTCCTCGCGCAGGAAGGCATCCAGCCGGTGAGCGCGGCGCCCACGGGCTTCCCGCAGGGCGCCGCGTTCTTCCAGGCGCAGACGGAGCAAGGCGTCATCGCCGGCGTCACGGCCTTCGTGTCGCAGGGCGGCACCACGCTCCAGCTCCTGGGCTACACCGGCGCGCAGCAGCTTCCCGCCTACGAGGACGCCTTCCGCGCCACCTTCTCCAGCTTCGGCGAGCTGACGGACGCCTCCGCGCTGGCCGTCCAACCCGCACGGATTGAACTGGCGAAGGTGACGTCACCCATGACGTTGCAGCAGTTCAACGAGCAGCACCCGTCCACCATCCCCGTGGAGGAGCTGTCCATCATCAACGGCGTGCAGCCCGGTGACATGCTTCCCGCGGGTCGCACCGTGAAACGCGTGACGGGCGGGGTGCGGTCCACGCCCTGAGCCGTGCTCCGGCAGGGTGCGCCGGAGCATGGTGCGTCTCTCAGGATTCGACGTCGCTGTCGTCGCAACGCGACACGACAGCAACAGAACGACGAAGCCTGTTCCCCTTCGAAGCCGTTCATTCCGTTCCGGAACGAAGCGGGGGCATGGGCGTCGAACGGAATCGAACATTCACATTGAATCATCCGAAACCCGATTTTCCCCGGAAGGCACGCGGCGCATCATGAGCGGAATGAGCCACCACGAACGCGAGCGGTTGGCGACGGCCTACGCGGCGACGCGCTACATCATCCGGCCCCATCCCAGCACGGGTGGCGTCGAGCAAATCCTGCGGGCGGGCGCCTTGCACCCGGCGCTGGACGCAACGCTTGCGGCACGCGGCCACCGCGAGTGGGCCTTCCTGACGGCGTGGAATCCCGGCTCGCAGTGGCGGAGCGGCGAGGAGAACCGCCGCGCGCAGGAGCGCATGGTCGCGCAGCTCGTCGCCGGGGGTTGGGGGGCCGCCCCCGCGCTGGGCGAGGCGGATGACGGCAGTTGGTGCGAGCAGAGCCTCTTCGTCCCCGGGCTTCCCCGCGAGGAGGCCGGACGCTTCGGCCGCGCCTACGGACAAGTCGCCGTGCTCGTGGGACGCACGGGAGGCCAGGCGGAGCTGCTGTTCTGCGAGGAAGCCCGCGCACCCGCCCCGTGAAGCACGCGGACAGGGTGCCCCCGCGCCGCCCGTGAGGACCGGGGCGCGGGGCGACGCCCACGCTCAGGGAATGGGGCCTCGGGGCTGCCCCGCCGCCGGCACGGTGCCGCTGCCACCCAAGGCGGCGTCACCCGGGTTCTCCGGGATGACTTCCAGCTCGCGGGCATTGATGACCCTGCGCGCCAGCTCATCGAACTCGATTTCCAGCACGCGGCCGGGCTGGTCCGCGAGGCCGAAGCGGATGCGCCAGAAGTTGGGGCGGATCTCCACCGCCTCCCCGGCCTGGGCCAGCACCAGTGAGTTGTTGCGGGCGTATTCCTCGCCGGCCTGGACCACGTCCCGGGCTCCCAGCTCCGTCTGCACGGCGGCCGAGCTGGGAGGGGCGGGGGGACGGCCGGTGGGCCCCGTCGCGCAGGCCATGGAGGCCAGGATGGCGCCGGGCAAGAGGAACCGGGGGACGATGCGAAATCGGATCGGCGTCATATGCCCATGGTGAGCACGCCGCGTGCCACCTGCAGGCAGGGAAGCCGGAAACGTCCAGTGCTGGACCTGCCTCCGGCGCGGCGCCCGTGTGGCACCCCGCCGGGAGGAGCACCCCGCCCCGGCATGCGTCCGGGGCGGGAAGGGCCTACTTCGCCGGAGCGGGCGTCGGGGCGATGGCGCGCTGCTTCTCCACCACCTCGTCGATGAGGCCGTACTGCCGCGCGTCCTCGGCGCTCATGAAGTAGTCGCGCTCGGTGTCCTTCTCGATGCGCTCGATGGTGTGCCCCGTGTGCTTCACGATGAGGCCGTTGATGTAGCTGCGCAGGCGGAGGATTTCCTTGGCCTGGATGTCGATGTCCGTGGCCTGGCCCTGCGCGCCGCCCAGCGGCTGGTGAATCATGATGCGGCTGTTGGGCAGGGCGTGGCGCTTGCCCTTCGCCCCCGCCAGCAGCAGCAGCGCGCCCATGGAGGCTGCCTGCCCGACGCAGATGGTGGACACCGGACACTTCACGTACTGCATGGTGTCGTAGATGGCGAGGCCCGCCGTCACCGAGCCACCCGGCGAGTTGATGTAGAGGTTGATGCCCTTGTCCGGGTCCTCCGACTCCAGGAAGAGGAGCTGGGCAACGATGATGTTGGCCACGTCGTCATTGACAGGCGTGCCCAGCATGATGATGCGGTCCTTGAGGAGCCGGCTGTACAGGTCGTACGCCCGCTCGCCGCGGTGCGTGGTCTCGATGACGAAGGGGACGTTCATGACGCCCCTACCCTAATCGCCCTTCCGCCGCCGCGCCCGTCCCTTCTTCCCGGAGCGTGCGCTGCCCCACGCTTCGACGCCGGGGCCCCCTGCTCCCCTGGGGGCCTACCCCTTGTGGCCCGTCATGTCCTCCGGGCGGACCCACTGGTCGAACTGCTCGGGCGTGACGAGCCCCAGCGCCACGGCCGCCTCCTTGAGCGTCGTGCCGTCCCTGTGGGCCGTCTTGGCGATTTTCGCCGCGTTGTCGTAGCCGATGTGGGGGTTGAGCGCCGTGACGAGCATCAGGCTGCGCTCCAGGTTCTCCTGGATGCGGGGCCGGTTGGGCTCGATGCCCACCGCGCAGTGCAGGCGGAAGCTGCGCATGCCGTCCGCCAGCAACCGGCAGCTCTGGAGCACGTTGTGGGCGATGAGCGGCTTGAAGACGTTGAGCTGGAAGTTGCCGGACGCCCCACCCACGGTGACGGCGACGTCGTTGCCCATCACCTGGGCGCACAGCATGGTGAGCGCCTCGCTCTGGGTGGGGTTCACCTTGCCCGGCATGATGGAGCTGCCCGGCTCGTTCTCCGGGATGGTGATTTCCGCCAGCCCCGAGCGCGGCCCCGAGGACAGCCAGCGCACGTCGTTGGCCACCTTGAAGAGCACCACCGCCAGCCCCTTCAGCGCCCCGTGCGCCTGCACCAGCGCGTCGTTGGCGGCCAGCGCCTCGAACTTGTTGGGCGCGGTGACGAAGGGGTGGCCGGTGAGCTGGGCCAGCTCCTGCGCCACCCGCTCGGCATAGCCCTTGGGGGCGTTGAGGCCGGTGCCCACCGCCGTGCCGCCCAGGGCCAGCTCCAGGAGGTGCGGCAGGGTGCGCTCCAGGTGGCCCTTCGCGTGGTCCAGCTGCGCCACGAAGCCGCTGACCTCCTGCCCCAGCGTCAGGGGCGTGGCGTCCTGCAAGTGGGTGCGGCCCACCTTCACCACGTCATGGAAGGCGCGGGCCTTCTGCGCGAGCACGTCGCGCAGCGCCTTCAGCTCCGGCAGCACGTGCTCGGTGATGGCGGCCACGGCGGCCACGCTCATCGCGGTGGGGAAGACATCGTTGGAGCTCTGCCCCTTGTTGACGTCGTCGTTGGGGTGGACCTTGCGGCCCTCGCCGCGCTCGCCGCCCAGCAGCTCCGAGGCGCGGTTGGCGAGCACCTCGTTCGTGTTCATGTTCGTCTGCGTCCCGCTGCCCGTCTGCCAGACGCTCAAGGGGAACTCCGCGTCGTGCTGGCCGGCCAGCACCTCGTCCGCGGCCTGGATGATGGCCTCGCCCTTCTCCTTCGCCAGCGAGCCGTTCTCCACGTTCACCCGCGCGGCGGCCTTCTTCACCAGCACCAGTGCGCGGATGAGGGCCAGCGGCATGCGCTCGGTGGAGATGGCGAAGTTCTGGAGGCTGCGCTGCGTCTGCGCGCCCCACAGCCGGTCGGCGGGGACGTCGATGGGACCGAAGGTGTCTTTCTCGGTACGGACGTTCTTCGTGCTCACGCGCGGGGCTCCTCGGAAAGAAGGGTGGGCCCCATCGAATAACAGGCCGGAGCCTTCAGGCAGGGCTCCGGCGTGATTTTCTCCGTTGGACGCTGAGCACTACACCCGGCGCTCGACGCGGGGCGTGCGCTCCGAATTGCCCAGACCGGACAGCCAGCTGTACGTGCGCCGCAAGGGCGCGGTGCCCGTCGCCGACGGCGGCGTGAAGGCCCACAGCAGCAGGTACACCATCAGCGCGGTGCCCCCGGACACCGCCAGCGCCACCACGAAGCCCACGCGAATCAGCGCCGCGTCCACGCCCAGCTCCCGCCCCAGCGCCGCGCACACCCCGGTCAGCAGCCGCCCATCCACGCCCCGGTGCATGGGCTCCGTGCGCGCGCCGCAGCGCGGGCACCTCCGGACCTCCAGGCTCACTTCCTCGGTGCAGGTGGCGCAGCGTCTCTTGGCGTCCATCACATCTCCCTTCTGGGGCCACTCCCACTTGGCGTCCGTGGCCCTCATTCCTACCTACGCGCCCTGGTGCACCCCATTGCATACGCCCCGGGGACGGTCTGTTGATTTACAGATTTAACACGCCGGCTGTTGACACAGTTACAGGCAAGCAGGCAAAGATTCACTCCGCACTTCCTTTTTGCCCTCGTAGGACTCATTTTCCGAGCCGTCACAGCAGATTTACAACGCACCTAGCCAAAGGAGCTCAGATGTCGGACCAAGCCCCCTCTGTGAATCCCCCGGCGTTCGGACCGGGAGTGGTGGTGAAGGGGACCTGGCACCCCGACTACGCCGAGGTCCTCACGCCCGAGGCCCTGGAATTCGTGGCGAAGCTGGCCCGCAACTTCGGCGAGCGCCGGCTGGCCCTCCTGGAGCGCCGCAAGACGGTGCAGGCGGCCTGGAGCAAGGGAGAGCGGCCCCACTTCCTGCCGGAGACGAAGGCCATCCGGGAGGGCGACTGGACGGTGGCTCCCCTGCCCGCCGACCTTCAGGACCGTCGCGTGGAGATCACCGGCCCGGTGGACCGGAAGATGGTCATCAACGCGCTGAACTCCGGGGCGAATGTCTTCATGGCGGACTTCGAGGACGCCAACAGCCCCACCTGGGACAACGTGGTGCGCGGGCAAATCAACCTGCGCGACGCCGTGCGCGGCACCATCTCCTTCACGGCGGAGAACGGGAAGCACTACGCCCTCAACCCGAAGCGCGCCGTGCTCTTCGTGCGCCCCCGCGGCTGGCACCTGCCGGAGCGGCACATCGAAATCGACGGCAAGCCCATCTCCGGCTCGCTGTTCGACTTCGGGCTCTTCTTCTTCCACAACGCCCGGGAGCAGCTGGCGCGCGGCACCGGCCCCTACTTCTACCTGCCGAAGATGCAGAGCCACCTGGAGGCCCGGCTGTGGAACGACGTGTTCCACCTGGCCCAGGCGGAGCTGGGCATCCCGCGCGGCACCATCAAGGCCACCGTCCTCATCGAGACGCTGCCCGCCGCGTTCGAGATGGACGAAATCCTCTACGAGCTGCGCGAGCACTCCGCCGGCCTCAACTGCGGACGCTGGGACTACATCTTCAGCTTCATCAAGACGCTCCAGTCGGACACCCGCGTGGTGCTGCCCGACCGGGGCCAGGTGACGATGGACAAGGCGTTCCTCAACGCCTACTCGCAGCTGCTCATCCAGACCTGCCACCGCCGCAACGTGCACGCCATGGGCGGCATGGCGGCCTTCATCCCCATCAAGGGGGACGCGGCGGCCAACGACGCCGTCATGGACAAGGTCCGCGCGGACAAGCTGCGCGAGGTGAAGAACGGCCACGACGGGACGTGGGTGGCACACCCCGGCCTCGTTGCCATCGCCCGCGACATCTTCGACTCGCACATGAAGGGCCCCAACCAGCTCTCCAACAAGCGCGAGGACGTGAAGATTGGCGAGGCGGAGCTGCTCAAGGTGCCGTCCGGCACGCGCACCGAGGAAGGCCTGCGCCACAACATCCGTGTGGGCATCCAGTACACCGCCGCGTGGCTGGGCGGCCTGGGCTGCGTGCCGCTCTACAACCTGATGGAGGACGCGGCCACCGCCGAAATCTCACGCGCCCAGGTGTGGCAGTGGATCCACCACGGCGCCACCCTGGAGGACGGCCGCAAGGTGACGCCCGCCCTCTTCCGCGACGCGCTGGGCGAGGAGATGGGCCGCCTCGAGAAGGAAGGCGCCAAGGAGCGCTACGGCGCCGCCCACCTGGAGCGCGCGCGCGTGCTCTTCGAGCAGCTCTCCACCGCCAGCACCTTCGAGGACTTCCTCACCCTGCCGGCCTACGACGCCCTGGAAGCCCAACGCTGAACCCTTCGCACTTTCGCAGCAGCAACCCACCACTTTTACCGTAGCGAGGAGCCCACGATGTACGACGCCACTCCGACGACCGCCGATGCCTCCCCTCACGCCAAGCTCCACGCGCGGCGTTTCGAGGGCATCCAGCGCAACTACGCCCCGAAGGACGTGGAGAAGCTCCGCGGCTCCATCACCGTCAGCCACACGCTGGCGGAACTGGGCGCGAAGAAGCTCTGGGAGCTGCTCCACACCGAGGACTACATCAACGCGCTCGGCTCGCTCACCGGCAACCAGGCGGTGCAGATGGTGCGCGCGGGCCTGAAGGCCATCTACCTGTCCGGCTGGCAGGTGGCGGCGGACGCGAACTCCGCGGGGCAGATGTACCCGGACCAGAGCCTCTACCCGGTGGACAGCGTCCCCACCGTGGTCCGCAAGATCAACAACGCCCTGCGCCGCGCAGACCAGATTGACCACGCGGAGGGCCGCAAGGACCGCTACTGGTTCGCGCCCATCATCGCCGACGCCGAGGCCGGCTTCGGTGGCCCGCTCAACGCCTTCGAGCTGATGAAGGGAATGATTGAAGCGGGCGCCGCGGGCGTGCACTTCGAGGACCAGCTGGCCAGCGAGAAGAAGTGCGGCCACATGGGCGGCAAGGTGCTGGTGCCCACCAGCCACTTCATCCGCACCCTCAACGCGGCCCGGCTCGCGGCGGACGTCATGGGCGTGCCCACGCTGCTGGTGGCCCGCACGGACGCGGACAGCGCCAAGCTGCTGATGAGCGACGCGGACGAGTACGACCACGCCTTCATCGACAAGAAGTCTGGCCGCACCCCGGAAGGCTTCTACCGCCTCAACGGCGGCCTGGACTGCGCCATCGCCCGCGGCCTGGCGTACGCGCCGTACGCGGACCTGGTGTGGTGCGAGACGAGCACCCCGGACCTGGCCCAGGCGAAGAAGTTCGCCGAGTCCATCCGCGCCAAGTACCCGAACAAGCTTTTGGCCTACAACTGCTCGCCGTCCTTCAACTGGAAGAAGAACCTGGACGACGCCACCATCGCGAAGTTCCAGCGCGAGCTGGGCGCCATGGGCTACAAGTTCCAGTTCGTCACCCTGGCCGGCTTCCACGCGCTCAACTTCGGGATGTACGAGCTGGCGCGGAAGTACAAGGACCGTGGCATGGCGGCCTACAGCGAGCTGCAGCAGGCCGAGTTCGCGGCGGAGAAGGACGGCTACACCGCCACCCGCCACCAGCGCGAGGTGGGCACCGGCTACTTCGACCAGGTGGCCGAGGCCATCTGCGGCGGCAACGCCAGCACGCTCGCCCTGACGGAGTCCACCGAGGCCCACCAGTTCTAGGCAACGGCGCCTCCTGAAGTCCCAAGAAGGCCGCGGCTGACGGGGAGCATG
Organism: Myxococcus sp. AB056; assembly: GCF_006547365.1. Taxonomy (NCBI): domain Bacteria; kingdom Pseudomonadati; phylum Myxococcota; class Myxococcia; order Myxococcales; family Myxococcaceae; genus Myxococcus; species Myxococcus sp. AB056. The sequence continues at coordinate 126,978 of NZ_VHLB01000011.1, forward strand.
CCCGTAAGTCCGCGGCCTTCGGGCGTTTTCGGCCTTCCGCGCAACTTCGCCGGCGGCCGGGCGATAATGGGGTTTCGAGAGGTCCGACACGTGCGTGGTGCGCGTCCCGGGCCGAGACGGAGGCGCCATGACCCGCATCAACTCCTTCACCGGTCCGATGATTCAGCCCGCCACCACGCAGGCGCAGAGCCGCGCCGCGAGCACGAGCTTTGGCGCGCTGGTGAACCCGATGGCCCCTGCCAACCGGCCTGGGGATCCGCTGATGGTGTCTGGGGGCGCGGTGGTCGCCTCGGCGCTCGCCTCGGTGGGCAGCTCGCCGAACAACGGCCTCCTGAACTCCTACCTGTCCGCCGTGGGCCGCGGGCCCATCTCCGAGGACGGCTCGCGGGGCCCGGTGTCCCAGGCCCCGGCCGGCTCGGAGCAGGCGCAGCAGGAGCAGGTCCTGATGGAGCTGGCGGAGATGTCCGCCGCGACGCTGTCGAACTCCATCCTGCACATGGGCAACAAGATGAAGGTGGACCTCGACCGGGAGTAAGGGTCACCCCTTCTTCTTGTCGCTCTCCGCGTTGTAGGCGTCGCGCTGGCCTCGTTGCAGCTCGGGGCCCTTGCGCCACGGTAATTCGACGTCGGTGCGCTGGCCTCCGTTGTGCTCGGCGACGTCGTTGAGGAACTCGGCGCGCCCCTCGGCGGGGACGCGCTCGCCGTCTTCCTCGGGGTCCTTCTGCTTCTTCGGATCCAGCGGGATGCCCGCGCTGCGCTTGAGGTAGTCCTTGGGGTCCATGTCTCCAAAGTGGAGACGCCCACCGTCCGCGAGCAGGGGGCGGACAGGCGGGCGGGCCCGCGCTGGCTCAGTTGAGGTACTTGGGCCGGGGCGGCTCGGCGGGCTGCTGCTTCATCATCTCCAGCCCCTGCCGGGTGAGGACGAAGCGGACGACGCCGGAGCCCCGCTCGGTCTCGATTTCCGCCTCGAAGGCCGGCCCGGCGATGCCGCCGAAGGACACGTCCTTGCGCAGGTTCACCACCCGGCCGCTCACCATGTCCCCGGCCACTTCCTTGGCGCCCTCACCGCGCTGATGGAGCTCGTAGGCCACCTGGTGCAGCGTCATCGCAAGCGAGGGCGACAGCGGCTGATTGCTGAAGAGGACGGAGATGAGGAGCCAGTAGGGAGGTGCCTGGTCGGTGGACATCGCGCCCCCATCCTAAGCGCCTGGCGGAGCGGAGGCCCGTGGAAGTGACGGGCCCCCTTGCGAGCGCCTAGCGGGTGGGCAGCTCACGGAAGGTGATGCCCTCCAGCCCCAAGCGCTGCACCGCCTCCTTGAAACGCTCGGTGCCCACCATCACGGTTGCGAAGTTGCCCACGCGGAAGACGTCGCGGTCCGTGGGCAACGAGGCCGCGTCGAGGATGGGCTCGTCTGGCAGCGTGAGTTTGAACCGGCCACAGGTGTCACACGGTGGAGGCAGCTCCGGCGGATAGCAGTCCGGGTGCAGTTGTCCGCGAGGCTCGAGCTGAAGCTCCAAGAGTTCCGGAGGGTCCTTCTGCCGAAAGCGCAGTTCCGTCTTGCAGCCCACGAGGCCACGCACACCTTCCACCTGGAGCCGTTCCAGCGCTTCCCGGCGAACCACCAACAGCATGCTCCCTTGCGTTTCGAAGTCGGCGAATCGTCCCGAGGCAGTTCCAACCAGCGGGCCGAACAATGTCCCTGGAGGCAGCAGCGCGCCTGGCGGAGCCAAGGGGCGGACCAACTCACGCAGCCTCGCGAACTCCTCGAATGGCTCGGGCCGGGCCTTCAGGAATTCGCTCTGCGCAGGCAGGTTCGACAAATCCACAGCGGGGTACTGATGGCCCGAGGAGGCCCAGGTCACCCCACAGCCAGGACACCCCGCCAGCCCAGGCAGTCCCCACTTGTGCGCGGCGTTGAAGCTCCCGTTGATTCGGGGCCACATCGCGCTGTCCTGGGAGAGTTCAAACACACGAAGGGTCATGTTCCGGGCCTGGAATAGTACGGCCGAATCGGCCCACCAAGCAGCTCGAAGCGGTAGATCAACTCTCCGGCGTGTTTGAAAATCTCTTCAGGACTCGCCCCACTGCTCCGCCGCATGTACGCGCGCCAGGCTTCGTTCCACGCACCACCGGCTCCCGCACCACCGTGAATGCGTCGATGGAGCTCTCGCGGTATCGGCATCGTGTAGTCGTGAATCTTGACGCCCCGCTGCGTGAACCATTGGGCAAGCTCTGGTGCCTGGGGAAAGATGTGGTGCTTCTCCCAGCGTCCGGGCGGCAGCCGATGTGACGGCGGGATGACTCGCCCAGGCGCACCACCCCAACTGGGGAACACCATGACAGCGCCCCGAGGCAACTGCTGGCCGAGGCCCCAGTTTCGCCGGGGACCTCGGCCAGGCGCCGCGGCAGCCACGGGTGGACGGGCGGGCGGAAAGCGCGCCAGCTCCACATCCCCCGGCAGGTCCGCGCAACGGTAGAAGCCACACGCGTCGCCCAGACACAGCAAGGACACACACTGGTCCTCGTGCGGAGTCCAGCACTCCAGTTCCGCGTCATCCCAGGCCTGCTGCATGGGCGGCTTGACCGAGGTGGAACACCCCAGCCAAAGCACAGCGAGCACCGGGAGCATTCTGAGCAGACAGGTTCGCATTCCGCGAATCCTAGACTTCAGGTCTGTCTTGCCCGTTCCGCGCTGCCCTTACCCCGCACGCGGGCGGCGGCGTGAGGCAATGCCCTCGGCGAGCGCGACCTGCTGCTTCCAGTGCCCGTACAAGCGCCCCTGCGAGGCCAGCCGGTCCAGCTTGCGCTGTGTCGCCTCATCCACCGACCCGGGCGGCGCATCACGAAAGGGCGTCCCCGGCAACGGCATGAATGTATGCCCATGCACGCGCGCGCCCAGGCCCGCCAACTTCTCCATCAGCGCTACCGTGGCATCCACGTCCGCGGGCTCCTCGCCCGGCAGCCCGAGGATGAAGTCCACGTTGGGCACAAAGCCACACTCCACCGCGATGCGGGTGGCGCGCACCACCGTCTCCACGTCGTGCCCCCGGCGGGTGCTCTGGAGGATGCGCTCGGAGCCGGACTGGCCGCCGATGATGAGGTTGTCGTTGTGGACGTAGCGCTTGAGCAGCGCCAGCGCCTCGGGCGTGACGTGCTCGGGGCGGACCTCCGACGGAAAGGTGCCGTAGTAGACGCGCCCATCGGGCGCCATGGCCTCCTTCACGGCGGCGAGCAGCGCCTCCACCGCGTCCAGGTTCACCGACTCGTCTGCGGTTCCGTAGGACATGGAGGTGGGCGTGATGAAGCGGATGTCGCGCCGGCCCGAGCGCCGCAGCTCCCGCGCCCAGTGCGCCACGTTGGCCACGGAGCGGTGGCGGAAGCGCGCCTTGCTCATGAACGGCGTCTGGCAGAAGCGACACGCGTAGATGCAGCCGCGCGTAATCTCGATGGCGCCGTACTGCCCGTTGCGCGCCGCGAAGGGCGGGAAGTCGTCCAGTTGCACGCCCTCCCCTCGACCGTGCTGCACCAGCTTCCCGTCCTTCAGATACGCGACGCCGTGCGTCTCACGCGGCTCCTCGCCGCGCAGCACCCGGCCGAGCAAGGCGCGCAGGGAGTACTCACCCTCGCCCACCGCCACCAGGTCGAAGCCCGCCTGAAGCGTCTGGAGCGTCTCCGCCGTGGCGTGCACGCCGCCGGCGATGCACAGCACATCCCGTCCCTCCAGCCGCTCACGCACCCATGCCAGCTCCTCCGCTGCCGGGGCGAAGCTGGCCGAGTAGAAAGACCACGCCGCCACCACCGTGTCTCCGGCGTCCACGCGCTCGCGAATCGTGTCCAGCAGCGTCTCGCGGCTGCGCGGAAAGTGCAGCGTCACGTCCGCCAGCGCCGGGTCCGACTCCACGGCGCCCGCCAGCACGGTGAAGGCGTACTTACCCGGGTACTGGTAGCTCAGGACGAGCGAAACACGGCGAGATGGCTGCATGCTGGAAGCGCTTTATGCCACAGGGCCGGCGGCGCAGGCACACGGGCAGGCAGCCGGGCCCGCCGCGTGCGCCCTTGGCCCGTCAGGGAGAAGGCACCAGCGAGAGGGCCAACGTGTTGAACGCAGGGAACTCCATGACGTCTGGAGGAACCCGCCCGTCCGGCACAGCCATGCGCACCACCACCAGGTCCTGCGCTGGCACCACCAGCAGGAGCTGCCCGAAGGAGCCTCGCGCGGAGTACCCCCGGGGCGAGCCCTCCACGTGCGTGCGCAGCGGGATGCGGGCGCTCTTCTCCATGAACGCCATGACGCCCTTCATCCCGCCCAGCCGCTCGGAGAGCACCTGCATGAAGTCCCCGGAGGGAATCGGCTTGTCCACCACGTCCCGCAGGCGGGACAGCGACGCCTCCGGCATGCCGTTGCGACGCGCCTCGTTCACCATGTCCTGCCCCAGCACGCGGAACGCCTTGTCGTAGACGAGCCACCACAACAAGCCCGCCGTGGGGGTGTGGGCCTGAGATGGCGCGGCGGTGGATTCCTGAATCCAGGCCTCGCTCAGGATGCGCTGCCCCTGCCAGACGCCCCGCTGGAGCATCAACTGGCCCACCTTGGCGAAGTCCACGGGGTGCAGGCGCAGGCCGGACATGCCCAGCGGATTGCCGGACGGGTCCTTCTGCCAGAACACGTCACGGATGCCGAGCGGCTCGAAGAGGCGCCGCATGAGATAGGCGTCCAGCTTCTCGCCCGAGGCGCGCTCCACCACGCCCGCCAGCAGGTTGGTGGCCTTGTTGTTGTAGAAGAACCGGCTGCCCGGCACGTCCACCACGTGGCTGTCCAGCGCGTAGCGGACGAAGTCCCGCGACTCGTAGATGTCCATCGCGCTGGCGTTCGCGGCCAGCCCCGAGGTGTGGCTGAGCAGATGCCGCAAGGTCACCTTCCCCTTGAGGCCGTCCTTCCACTCCGGGAAGAAGGTGGAGACAGGCGCGTCGACGGAGGGAATGCGGCCCTCGTCGATGAGCAATCCGATGGCCAGCGCCACCACGCCCTTGGTGGCGGACATGGACTCGATGCGCTGCGTCTCGCCGCCGAAGTACCACTCCCCCACCAGCTTGCCGTGGCGGAGCACCACCAGGGCCGACGAGCCCGAATCTTCGGCCGCCTTCACGAAGGCCGCGAGCGCTGGCTCCGACAGCCCCGCCTCGGCGGGCGTCGCCTTCTCCAGCCCCGCCCCGACGTTGCCCTCGGCGCGCGCCTTCAGCGCGTTCTCTCGCGCCCGCGCTACCAGCGCGTCGTAACCCGGCATCCGCCGCAAAGGCTCCAGGGACTTGTCGTGCAGCAGGTCGCCCGGCGAGCCCATCCCCCGCTCGACGGCGCGCTCCAGCCACTGGAAGGCCGCGGCGTCGTCGCCCGCGCCCAGCGAGGCGTAGGCGGCGAACCATGCCACTTCGTCCGTCTGGCGCCCCCCCTCCCACAACCGCTGCATCTCCGAGAGTGCGGAGTCGAAGTGCCCCGCCTCCATCGCCCTGCCCGCCCGTTGCAGGGCCTCGCGGAACTGGGACTCGGGGTCTGCTGGCGCCGGCTGCACGGCAGGGACTGGAGTCGAAGCGGGCGTGGCCACGGGTTGCGTGTGGGCACAGGCCAGCAAGGTACAGAGCGGGAGGTAGAGACTGTGTCGCATGGGCGTTCCCCGGGGACGGGCCTGTTCGAACTACGCACCGGAAGCGCCGATATTGCATGGCCCGCACGACAGGGCGAAGCGGCATCAATCCCCTGCGAGGGCACTGACGCCGGGCCGGAGAGGAACAAGGCATGCGGCCGCCAGTCGAGCGCCCGCGCCATCAGACGGCGCGGGGCCACCGCTGGCCGCCCGGGTTCCATCAAGGCCCGGACGGCAGCGGTGGCTTTCTGCGCGGCGTCGTGCAAGTCCAGCGACATCAGCAGCTACTGGCTTGCGCGGGCAGCGCGTGTGCTGAAGGGATTATCAGCTCGACTAGCCGATCTTGAGGAAGGGGTCGAAGTAGAAGTACTGGACGTTCGCCCCGTCCCTCGTCAGCGCGAACACCACTCCGTACTCGAGCAAACCGCTCACGAGCTTGCTGGCATTGAACGTGACGTACGGAACGTAGGTGGGCGTCCAGCCCGCCCGGAGGTCCTGGTCAATGAGCGGCATGTTGGGCCAGGCCCAGGAGGGAGGCGTCTGGGTCCACTTCGGGGTTTCCTCGGTGTTGTAACCAATGAAATCCGGAATGGGGCCCAGATCCAAATCGAAGTTGGGGATGTCGATGGGCCGCTGCCTGGCGTCATTCATGATGGCGTCCGTGAGCGGAACATCGTTGAACCTCCGCACGATGATGCCATTGGGCGCGATCCCCCCGGTCGAGCCGTAATTCGCCTCTTGGATGTAGATGCGGACGTTCTCCCCACTCGGGACGGGCACCGCGTAGTCGGGGTCATCCTGGTGGGGATGGGTCTTGTCGTTCAGGAGGAACGTCGGATGTTTGATCGCGACCGCGGCACCGATGGAGGCCCCTCCCTTGGGAAGCGTGTTGGAATCAATCAGGAAGCTGATCTTCAGCATGTCGCACCAATCCCTTCGTGTGGTTGATGTATGTCGTTGCTGAACCCTCACATCGGGTTCACGGCAAGGAGTTCATCCCGCCTGACACTCACCAAAGCAACGCACATGCCATCGATTGCCCTGCCCCAGCTTCCTCTGAAGCTCGCATCGAGCCTGGAATTGCACCCTGCGACTGACGCGTCAGCGCCAACCGCCGGAACGCCAACCCTTTCCATGCAATTCATTGCCCTCAAACGCTTGAGTCCACCCCAATCCCAGACGCAATCCACCTCCATTCCAGCCGCAGCACATGGAATCGTGTGGATACCTGGACCCGCCGCATCAGGTCGCCACCTCCCACAGCGAGGCCAGGGAGCGCCACGACGCGGCCCGTGACGGGCGAGTCCGCACCCGACAGGCCCCTTTCAGACCTGTCAGGTCATTGGCCTTGCTGCTCACGAGCAGAGGACCGACACGGAGCGCTGCTGACACGTCAGACGCACTCTGAGTCCGTCAGGAATCAGGCTGGAGTTCACGCCTGGAGTAGCGCTCCACCGGCCGCCTCGGCTTCGATACGGCGGGGCATGAGACGTATCACGTCGGGTTCATGGCTCGAACGAGAGCGGCGCACCGCTTCGGAGCCGGACGGACCTTCCCGGGCGAGCCGACCTCACCCGTGGGTGCGAGCGCTCCGGACACATGGAGCGCGCCGCGTCCCTCACTTTTCCCCACGATGGCGCGCGAGCCCGAGGGCCCGCGCGCCCCGGAAGGCTCAGCCCTTGCGGCGGCGGTAGCCGGCCAGGCCCATCAGCCCCAACAGCGCGAAGGCCGCCGCGGAGCCACCGGTGCTGCTGCACCCCGACTGTGCCGCGGCGCCCTCATCCGAGGAGATGCCTCCGGCCGGGGGCACGTTCGGCCCAGGCTCCGTGCCCGCGTCCCAGGCTGGCGTCCCCGCGTCCGCCTCCGGCTGCGGCCCTGGCTCCTCCGCCCCACCCGCGTCCACTGGGTCCGGGTCCACGCTGCCCGCGTCCTCGGGCGAGCCGGCGTCCATGGGCGAGCCCGCATCCATCGGCGTCCCCGCGTCCTCGGGCGAGCCCGCGTCCATGGGCGTCCCCGCGTCAATCGGCGTCCCCGCGTCCACGGGTGGCGGCTCCGGCTTCTGCTCGAGCACGTCCGACAGCGCCGTCGCCTGGATGAAACCATCATGGTAGACGACGCCCACCGGCTTCACGGTGTCACTCCGGTAGAGGCCGAGCTTCAGGTAGTTGCGCTGCCCCGAGTACATCGTCATCGCGCCGCGCTTGGGCAGCACGAGCTCCTTGTTGTGCCACAGCTCGACGAAGCCCACCTTCGGGTCGGACGACCACTTCGCGTGCAGGATGAACTCGTGCCACACGCCTCGGGTGAGCTTCGTGCGCCACGGAATCTCGCTGGTGCCGGGGAGCGACAGCCGGATTTCCTCCCCCTTCACGTAGAACTCCACCGGCGGCGAACCACAGCATCCGTCGTGGTGCCACTGGGTGAAGAGCTGCCAGGTGTCCGCGCTGGGGAAGTCGTTCGCGAACATCACCTTCCAGCGGTAGTAGTACTCCGAGCCCACCGGTTCGTTGCTGAGGTAGACCAGCTCGTTGCGATTCCCGCTGGCGTTGATGGGGTCGTCGCCCTGATGCACCGTCGCCTTCAGCGCGTATTTGCCCTCGGCCACGGGTGACGTCACCACCTGCAGCCGGTCCGCGTTCACCATCTGCGCGCGGGAGTACTGCGAGCGGTCCCCCGTCTCGAAGTCCCCCCGCCACACGACGCCTGCCATGGCGAGCCCGGGGACGCACCACATCACAAGCCATCCGGGGATAAAGGCTCTCAAAACACATCCTCGCAAAGGTTTGGAATGCAACAACCGGCACACGGTACCGCAAACCATTCACTGCTTCATTCCCCCGCGAAATCCTTCCCGCTGGGCCGGCAAGTGGGCAGGCGGGCATGCAAGGCCTTGAATGTTTCACGCCATGTTTCACGTCGAGCGCAGGGCGGCTGACACACTCCGGGCGTCCTGGCAAGCCGACAGCAACACGTCGCGTCATCAACACGCCGGTCAACCTTCAAGCTGACTGGCGGCAGGTGTGGGGTATAGTCCGCACTTTCCGGCGCTCCGTTCCGGGGGCGCCCCGAGTGTCCCCATGCTTGTCCTGCGTGACGTACAGAAGACCGACCTGCCCGGGCTCAAAAGGCTCGCGGCCGTGCTGAACACGGTGAACCTGCCGAACAACGAGGAAACGCTGTCGGCCATCGTGGACACGTCGGTGAAGAGCTTCGCGGGCAAGGTGAAGAACCCCTTCGAGCGCGAGTACCTCTTCGTGCTCGAAGACGTGCGCAACAGCCTCATCATCGGCACGTCGATGATCATCGCGCAGCACGGCACCTATGAGGCTCCGCACATCTATTACGAGGTGAGCGAGCGCGAGCACTACTCCGCGTCCCTCTCCCGTCACCTTCGCCACAAGGTCCTCTCCATCGCCTACAACTACGAGGGCCCCACCGAGGTGGGCGGCCTCGTCGTGGACCCGCCCTACCGCGCCACGCCGGACAAGCCCGGCAAGCAGTTGTCCTACGGGCGCTTCCTCTTCATCGCCATGCACCGGCGGCTCTTCCGCCCTCGCGTGCTGGCGGAGCTGCTGCCGCCGCTGCTGCCGGACGGCCGCAGCCTCTTGTGGGAGGCCTGCGGCAAGAAGTTCACCGGCCTCACCTACCAGGAGGCGGACCGCCTCAGCCGGCAGAACAAGGAGTTCATCAAGGAGCTCTTCCCCGCCTCGGACATCTACGCGTCGCTCTTCCCCGCGCGCGTGCAGAAGGTCCTGGGCGAGGTGGGCCCGCAGACGCGCGGCGTGCAGCGCATGCTGGAGCGCATCGGCTTCAGGTACATGGAGCGCATCGACCCGTTCGACGGCGGTCCCCACTTCGAGGCCAACACCGCCGACATCTCCCTCGTGCGCAAGTTCCGCACGCTCAAGGTGGCGGAGGAGGACTTCGACCTGGAGGGGGATGACGTCCTCGTCGCGGCGGAGAGTGACTCCGGCCGCAACCGCTTCCGCGCCGTGCGCTGCCAGGCCCGCTTGGAGAACACCCAGGCCTTCCTGCCCGCACGAGCCAAGGAGGTCCTGGACATCCAGGCCGGCGCGAAGGTGTCCATCATCCCCTTCGAGTAACGCACTGCCTCACGGCCGGCGCACCACCCGGTGCGCCCCGCGCAGCAGCGACAGCCAGCGCGCCCCCGCCTCCAGCGCGGGGCCCTGCGCCTCCGCCAGGGCGATGGGCAGGTGCGTCTGCGGTGACACCTCGTCCAGGGACGTCGGGTCCAAATCCAGCGTCCCGCCCTTTGCCAGCGCCACGCGCACCCAGGCGTGGGGGCGCGCCGGCCCGCCGTCCACCACCAGCAGCCCGTGCACCAGCGCCACCTTCACGCCCCGAGCACGGGCCCCCGCCGCGAAGCGCAGCGCGTGCGCCAGGCACCCGCCCGCCTCGCCCTCGCCGTCCTCGCTCCAGTCCGCGCCACCGGGCGTCTTCTCCGGGAAGGCCGCGTGGACCTCGGCCGCCAGCGCCCGCGCCGCCGCCGCCCTCCACGGCGTCAGCCCCGCGAGCCGCGCTGGAACGTCGAGCGGCGGCTCCAGCGACAGCGCGCCTCGGGCCCCCTCCACGGGCAGCCCATCCGCGAAGAGCTCGGGAGGCGCGCGCAGCCGCTCCCCAGGCGCGGCCACGGTGAAGCGCGAGTCGCCCACCTCCAGCGCCTCCATCCGGCCGTCCGCCCCATAGCGGGCCTGGAAGGCCGTCCCCAACAACGTTCCCTCCACGCGCCGGTCCTCCACCCGGGTGACGCAGTGCGGGCCCTCGCGGCCCGTCAGCTCCTCCCGCCCCACGACACACCCCACGGCGGGCACGCCCTTCCAGAGCCACAGCGCCTGCGGCACCGCCGGCGAGCCACGCACCCGCCCCTGGGCATCCACCTCCAGGGACTGCTCCCGGCGGCGCGCTCCCGCCTTTCCGGCACGGGTGTGCAGGTGCTGGCTGACGTAGGTAAAACGGCCCGGCGCCAGCTTCAGCGTCACCGTGCCGACCGGCACGCCGCGCCAGGCGAAGACGTAACGCGTGGAATCCGCCTGGGGCGCGGATGGCGCGCCTGCGCTACCAGGGTTCTCTGGCTTTACCGGGAGCGTCAGCAGCAGCAGGGCAAGCAGGGTGGCCACGGCCCCAGTGTGCGGCGTTTTGAGGACCGGCGCGAGAAGGCGGAGTAGCGTTCCACTCCTTCATGGGCGCCAAACGGTACCTGTTCACGTTCGGCCTGGCGGCAGGGCTGGTCTCCGCGCTCCTCCTGGGGGGGATGCTGCGAGCCGTGTCCGGGGCGCCGCTTCCGAATGCCACCTGGGCGGTGGTGCTGCTCGCCACGCCCGCGCTCTATCTCGCGGGGGGATACCTCGCGTGGTTCCGCTGGGCGGCGCAGCGGCGGCGGGTGCGCCGGCAGGTGATGGCGCGGCTGGCGGAGGGCGACCTCACCACCACGGTGGGGCCTCGCTATGAAGGCCACGAGGACGTGCGCCGCCTCATCCTGTCCCTGCGGCGCGCCCTGGCGCAGGTGCAGCGGGTGACGGCCAACCTGCACCGCACCAGCACGGACGTGAGCGGGCAGGCCCGGATGCTGCTGGAGGCCGCGCGGCGGCAGGGCGGCGCGGTGGAGCGCACGCTGGAGTCCGTCAGCGGCATGGGCGGCAGCCTCCAGGTGGCGGGCAAGCGGGTACACCAACTGGAGGTCTTCGCCGTCGACACCACCGGCGCGCTGCTGGAGATGACGGAGCGGCTGGAGCAGGTGGTGGACTCGCTGGCCCAGGTCAACACCTTCGCCCACAACACCACGTCGCTGATGCAGGCCATGGCCGAGCGGATGGCCAACATCGCCGCGTCCGGTGACGAGCTGGGCCGCTTCGCCAGCGAGGCCGAGGACTTCGTCGCCGCCGTGGAAGGCGGCATCGATTCCGTGCGCCGCCGCGCCAATGAGACGAACCAGCTGGCCATCGCCGTGACGGCCACCGCCGAGCGCGGCGAGGTGCTGGTGGGCGACAGCGTCAAGGGCATGTACCGGGTGGAGGAGACGGTCCGGAAGGCCGCCGAGCTGATGGAGATGCTGGGCACGCGCTCGACGGAAATCGGCCGCATCGTCGACGTCATCCAGGAGATTGCGGACCAGACCAACCTGCTGGCCCTCAATGCCGCCATCATCGCGGCCCAGGCGGGCGTGCAGGGGCGGCCCTTCGGCGTGGTGGCCAACGAGATTCGCAACCTGGCCGAGCGCACCACGCGCTCCACCCGCGAAATCGGCGCCATGGTGGCGGGCGTGCGCGACGCCGTACAGACGGCGGTGGCGCTGGTGCAGGAAGGCCGCGAGCGGGCCACCGCCGGTGTGGCCCTGGGCGACCGTGCCGCCGAGGCCCTGGTGGAGATTCGCACCATCACCCAGCGCACCTTCACCGCCGTTGAAGCCACGGTGGCGGAGACGCAACGGCTGGAGGCGCAGGGTGCCACAGTCGTTGAAGCCAGCCGCCGCGTGGCCCTGCGAGTGGAGAACGTCACGCGCATGGCCATCGAACAGTCCGGCCACGCGCGCGAGCTGCTGCGCCAGACGCAGGAGATGGCCCGCGTGGGCCAGGGCGCCTCGCAGAAGGCGGAGGCCCAGGCGCGCACCGGGCGCGACCTCTCCGAGTCGGTGGTGCGGCTGAGCGCCGCCCTGGAGGAGCTGCGCTCCGCCAACGTGGTGCTCACCAAGGCCGACGCCTCCATCCGCGAGGAAGTCGCCCAGGTGCGCGAGGACGCACGCCGGGTCATCCGCATCGGCGACGGGCTGACGCGAACGGTGGACCAACTGGGCCACGAAGCCGAGGGCCTGGAAGCGGAGGTGTACCACTTCAAGCTCCCCACGCCCCACTCCGGCGGGACGCTGCGCGTGGGCATGCACCAGGCCGCGTCGCTGCGGAACCGCCAGGCGGTGGACCCGCTCTTCAGCGTGGAGAACCAGGTCTCCGAGCTCACCTCGTGCGTGTTCTCCACGCTGGTGCGCAGAGAGGACGGCGGGCTGGAGCCCGACCTGGCCGAGCGCTGGGACGCAGACCCTTCCGCGCGCCGCTACCGCTTCTATCTGCGCCGGGGCGTCACCTTCCACGACGGCACGCTGCTGACGGCGAGCGACGTGAAGCGCCACCTGGAGCGGCTGCTGGACCCGGCGCTCCGCTCGCCCGACCGGAGCCTCTTGGAAGATGTGGAGGGCGCGCCGGAGTACGCCGCTGGCATGGCGCGCGACGTGTCCGGCCTGGAAGTGCTGGACGACCACACGCTGGAGATTCGCCTCCGCGAGCCCAAGGCGTTCTTCCTCCAGTTGATGGCGCTCACCGCCACCGCGGTGGCCCGGACGGACGCCAACGGAAGGCTGGTGGGCACCGGGCCGTTCCGGCTCCTCGCCCTGGAACCCGAGCACGTGGTGCTGGAGCGGAACCCCTCTTACTGGCGCCCGGGCGGACCGATGGTGGACCGGCTAGAGTTCCTGCTCGCCGGTTCTCGCAAGGAGGCGGTGGCGCTGCTGCGCCAGGGGGCGGTGGACCTGGTGTCGTTCCTCGACACGGAGCATGTGGAGCTGCCCGGCCTGGAGGCCTTCCAGCTTGCCGCGAGCACCACGCCCTCCACCGCCTTCGTGGTGCTCAACCACCGGGAGGCGCCCTTCGACGACGTGAGGGTCCGCCGCGCACTCCGCGCGGGCATGGACATCCCGGCCATGGTGAGCCAGTTCCACCCCGGCGCGCGCGTGGCTCGCTCGCTGACCCCACCCGAGCTGCTAGATGACGCGGACATGGGGCCCGCGCCCGTACCGGACGTGGCCCTCGCCGAGCGGCTGCTGCGAGAGGCAGGCCTGCGCAGGCTGCGGCTGACGCTCCACCGTCCCACCGGCAATGACCACTCCGCGGAGGACGCGGTGCTCTTCCGCCCGCTGCTCCAGGCCGGGCTTCTGGAGCTGCGCTACGTGGAGATGTCGCTCGAGGAATACACGGCCCAGGTGACCGAGGGCCGCCTCCCCGCCTTCCGCAACCGCTGGCTGGCCGACTACCCGGACCCGGACACCTTCCTGCACTTCCTCCTCCACTCCAACGCCCAGACGGTGTTCCCCATGGGCTACCGGAACCCGGAGCTGGACCGCCTCACCGCCGAGGCCCGCGTCTCCATCGACCCGGAGCTGCGCCGTCAGCTCTATCTGCGCGCGGAGCAGCTCTTCCAGGAGGACTGCCCCCTCATCCCGCTGTACCACGACCGCGCCCACGCGGCCGCGACCCCCGCGGTCCAAAGCCTGCGGCTGCACCAGACGCCGCCCCAGGTGCGCTTCGAAGACCTCTGGGTCGACCCGAACGCCGCCACCTGAGACAGCCCGAGGCACGGGTGGCGCGCGACGCCGGCATCACGGAGATTCGTTTCTCATCCGCGAAGGGCCACCATGGCGCTGCGGCCAGCCGCGGTCTTCCGTCGTGAACTCCCGCCCCAGGCCGTACGACTCCAGCCGCCACACGCCATCGCGGTTCAAGACGACATACAGGTGCTGCCCCAGGAACGCGGCACCCGCCACCCGCGGGCGACTGGGAAGCGGGCAGCTTCCGACTCGGGCACCTTGAGCAAAGAACTGTATCCAGGCCTGGTGGCCCTCCGGCAGTTCGGCGTCAGCGAGCACCGCCACCGCCCCCCCTTGAAGCAACGCGGCTTCGTACACCGTGCCCGGTGCCACCTCATCCGGAAGCGCATCCACCTCCCAGATTACGTGTCCGGACTCCGGGTCCACGGCGCGAAGCACGACACGCTCCTCCCGCGCCGTGCAGGGAACACCGTCCGTGCGCGCACACGCCCGTGCGAAGAGCTGGCCAGCCGTGGCCAGGAGCGCCGGCTCCGCGATGGGCACCCGCGCGCTGGCTCCACCGCCCCCTTCGGAGAGCATGACGGGCACGCCGCCATCCTCCGGCACAAAGGCTCGCGCTCCCACCAGCAGCCGCCCACCCGCGATGGCCAGTGACGCACCGCCATCCGGAACACCGCCATCCAGCAGCGCGCTCAACTTCAACGCCGTCCCCCCACCTCCATCTGCCACTCCTGGCGACACCTCCACCCGCGCCAGCCGCCCATCCACCGTGTAGAGATAGGCTGTCCCCAGCACGTCCAGCCCCAGCCGCGCCTCTCCTCGCCAGGCTTCGACCTGTGACGCGCCCAGCAACGTGCCAGCGTCCTCGCGACCCGACAGCCAGATGAGCCTCGCGGATTCAGGCGCGGTGCCTCCATCATCCACGCCGCCGGCATCCGGCACGGCCCGCCACGCGACGTACGCGAGGATGTCCTCCTCGTGCGTGAGTGCGATGTGGCTCGCGGCTGCGCCTCCCAGCGGCAGGCCCTCGCCCGCCCCTAGCGACGCCCACGAGGCCTGCCACAGGCGCGCACCGGAGCCGCGCGGCGCATAGGCCTCGAGCCCCTCTGGTGCATGGACCACCACGCCCGCATCCGACGCGGCCAGCAGCGTCCGCGCGCCCCCATCCGGGTACGAAGACGCGTACCGCAGCAGCCCAGAGCGCGTGTACGCGACCAACTGGCAGCCCGCGTCCCCGCCACACACGGAGGTGTAGAGAGCGTCCTCCGAGACGAGCAAGACCGTCCCACCGTCCGCCGCCACCGGCACGCCTTCCAGCTCCAGGCTGAGCTCCGGCGCGAGTTCGACGGGGTCCGGCCGCTGACACACGCCGCCCTGGCACGTCCCTTCTCCCTGGCAGGCGGTAGCGGGCGCGCAGACGAAGCCCTCGGGTGGCGTCACCTCCCGGCATGCGCCGCTGAAGCACAGACGCGCCTTCTGACAGTCCGCCGGGCCGCAAGGACTGAAGTCGTCGGCGTCCACCGCCGTGCAGCCCTCGTCCCGGTCGCACAACCCCACCTTGCAGGGGTTCTGCGGCGCGGGGCACGCCACCCGCGACGTCACACACCCCCGCGTGGGCGAACACGCATCCACCGTGCACGGGTTGTTGTCATCACATGTCCTCGGCTGGCCCACACAGACGCTCGCCTGGCAGCGGCCATCCACCTGACAGCGGCTCTCCGGCGTGCACGCAGCGCCTTCCTCCAGCGGCGTCTCCACGCACGTCCCGGCGGCCACGTCGAAGCGGGCGTCGAAGCAGGGGCGCTCCGGACACGGCGTGGGCCGGATGCCCAGGCCCGTGAGGCGAACGGACTCCGTCAGCCCCGCGGCTGACAGCAGCAGCATCCCCTCCGACGGCCCATGCCCCGCGGTGAAGACGACCTCCACTTCAGTCGCGCCGCCGCCAGAGACGCTCACCTCGGACGTCACCACGGCGAAGGGCGCCTCCACGGATGCCGTCACCGTCAGGCCCACACGGCCCGTGGCCAGCACCGTCACCGCGCGGCGCGCCTGCGTCCCCTCCAGCACACGCCCGAAGTCCACCACCGCATCCCGGGGCCGGAACCCCTGACGCGAGCCTCCCGTCCCGGAGTCCCCCGACTGGCACCCGCCCACGGCGAGCATGAGCGCCACCAACCATGGACTCCAGGAACGCGCCTGCGGATGCATGCCCGCGACTCAAGCGCGGGGCCGCGCGCCCCTGCAATGCAACGCGAAGGCGCCGTCCTGAGACGAACTCAAGGCCCCGGCGCGGGGGCACGGCGCCGGGCCAACATCCGGATGCCCACGCCAATGGCGCCAATGACGACCAGTCCCACCACCGCGTACTGGTACCGGGTGACGAGCGCCGTCAGCCGCTCCAGATTGCCGCCCACCGCCGCGCCCAGCCCCAGCACCAGCCCGGTATGCGCCATGGCGGACACCGCGCCCAGCGCCAGCGCGTTGAAGCGCGGCATGCGAGAGGCGCCCGCGGCGACGAAGATGAGGCCCCGGATGCCCGGCAGGAAACGATTCACCAGCAGCAGCCACGGCCCATTCACGCGCATGCGCGCTTGAACCTGTTCCAGCCGCGCATGGGTGATGCCGAAGAAGCTGCGCTCCGGGTGGGCGTCGAAGCGCTTCGCCAGCCAGTGCCCCACCGCGTAGTTGATGGCCGCGCCCGCCACGCTGCCCACCGTCACCACCAGGAAGACGAGCATCCACGGCTGCGAACCCCGCACCGCGTACACGCCCCCCAGCAGGGTGATGGTGTCTCCGGGAAAGGGCGGCACGACGTACTCCAGCATCGCCGCCAGCCCCAGCACGAGCAGGCCCAGGGGTCCCAGGGCCGAGATGAGCTGGTCGATGAATTCCACCATCCGAGCGTGCGACCTCCGGCGAGCCGTGCTCCGTCGGATTTAAGTCGGAAGCCGCCAACACGAAAGGTGCTTCCGTCCTGGCCCCGCCAGCGGTGAACATCCCCGGGGCCCACGCGGGGCCCGCGTCATGGCGTCGTGGACGGAGGCGCCTCGGCGGGCCGCGGCATGACCGTGCCGCCGTACTGCGTGGCCGCCAGCGTGCCACACGCCGCGCCAATCTCCTTGCCACCGGAGTACCGACGCGCCACCGGCGACTTGAGAATCTGGAGGTGGTCGCGGAACGCGCTCAGCTCCTCGGGCGTGGGCGGCAAGTACTTCCCGGTGGGGTCCGTCACGTCGATGAGGTCCACCTTGATGCGGATGCCCTCGAAGGCGGCCTTCAGCGCCTCCGCGTCCTCGCGGCCCATGTTGAAGCCGCTGATGGCGACATAGGCGATCATCGCCCGCTCGCGCCGCACCTCGCTGTACTCGCGGATGGCGGCGATGAGCTCCGGCAGCGGGTGCGTCTTCTCAATCGGCAGCACCTTCGCCCGCTTCTCCGCGATGGCGCTCGTCACGGAGAAGGCCAGCCGGTACGGATGCCCCTCCCGCACGTAGCGGCGGATCGCCGGCACATGGCCCGCCGTGGAGAAGGTAATCGCCTCGCCCGCGATGGAGAACCCCGCCGGGTGCCGCAGGATGTCCGCAGCCCGCAGCGTCTCCTTGTAGTTGAGCAGCGGCTCCCCCATCCCCATGAAGACGACGCCGCGCACCGGCCGGTCCGCTTCCTCCCGGACCTGGAGCACCTGGTCCAATATCTCCCAGGTCTGGAGGTTCCTTTTGAAGCCCAACTTCCCCGTCATGCAGAAGTCGCACGCCAGCGCACAGCCCACCTGGCTGGAGACGCAGATGACGTACTTCTCATCGAAGATGGGGATGCGGACCGCTTCGATACGTCCGCCCAGCGGCGAGTCGAAGAGGTACTTCACGAAGCCGTCGTCCGCGCGGCGGCGCTCGACGATTGCCAGCTTCGGCATCTCCGCGTGGGCACGCAGGTGGTCTCCCACGCGGCGCGGCACCTGACGGGCCGAAGCGACCTCCTCCACGGACTGCGCGCCGTGGGCGAAGACGGCCGCGAACACCTTGCGGACGGCGGCGGGCGACGGGGAGAGCGGCGCGAGCGCGGCCTCCAGCTCCTGCAACGACAATGACTTCAGGTTCACGAGGCGGACTTGATTTTGGAGCGAAGGAACTCGGTGAGCTTCTCGGAGACTTCCTTCGGCATCTTCGCCGCCAGCGCCTTCTTGCACAGCCCGGGTGTGGCCCGGTAGGTGCGCAGGAAGTCCACACAGGGACTGCATCCGCGCAGGTGCTCACGTAAGTGCTGTGTGTCCTCGGGAGACATCTCTCCGTCGAGGAATTGCAGCAGGAGGTTGATGGAATCTTTGCAGTTGTACATCCGAACCTCGGCTGGCTGCGGCGCGCCCTCGTTCCTCTCGATGATGCCGAGCGCTTCGTCGCGTTTCACAACTCGCGGCTATCCCGGTTGTAGAAAGCGTCGATGGCTTCACGGAGCGCGAGCCGTGCCCGGTGCAACCGGCTCTTGATGGCGGGGATGGAGTCCCCCGTCGCCTCTGCAATCTGTTCGTAACTGAGGCCCTCCACGTCTTTCAAGAGGAAGACCTCCCGGTACCCCTCGGGCAGGCGGTCCGAGGCTTGCTGGATGGCGGAGCCCAGCTCGGCGTCCAGGGCCTTCTCCTCGGCGTCCCGGCTCCAATCCGTCTGGGGATACTCCGCCAGGGAGCCCCGCTCGGTGAACTCCGGGCCCTGGAGCTCCTGCTCGGCTGCCTGGGCCACGCGGCGGTGGCGCAGGCGCATGAGCGCATGGTTGGCGGCGATGCGGTGCACCCAGGAACCGAAGGCCGCATCCCCCCGGAAATCCTTCAGGTGTTGGTAGGCGGACAGGAAGGTGTCCTGGGTGATTTCGGCCGCATCGGCCTCCGAACGGGTCATCCGGAGCGCCAGGCCATACACCTTGTCCCGGTGGGCATCCACCAGGGCCTCGAAGGCGGAAACATCCCCATCCTGTGCGCGAGCGAGGAGCTGACGGTCCTCGCCCATGACGGCCTCGTCGGACATGGCGGGGCGCACCCAACCAGCCAGAAAGCCCGCCGTCAAGCGGGCTTGCGGCGCCCCGGTGGCGGCCCCTTGCTGACATGTTGACTGTCCCGGACCCACAACCGGAAGGGTTCGGCGGCCCAGGTCCCGGCGTAATCCACGCCAATCCGAGGCCCCCGGGACACGGCTGACTCGGGAACAGGCGTCCCGGGTCGCAGGTGCAGCGTGGGCGTGCACAGGCCCCGCCGGTTGTGCGCCCGGGTGAGGCCCAGCGCCTTGCACAAGCGGCCCGGCCCGTCCGTGCGCGTCCCCAAGAGCAGGCCCTCCACCGGCTCCACCGCCCGCACCAGCACCGCCGCGCCCACCCCCGTGGCATCCGTCACCACGTTGAAACAGTGGTGCATGCCATAAATCAGATAGACGTACGCCACGCCGGCCGGTCCGAACATGACCTCGGTGCGAGGGGTGAGCCCCTTGGC
>NZ_VHLB01000120.1:0-21161 GCF_006547365.1 Myxococcus sp. AB056
CCCCCCAGGCCGCCCCGACTCGCCCATGCGCGCTCAGCCTCCGTTCGCTGCCGCCGTGGGGTCCACCAGGGGTTCAGGCATGACCCAGAGCGCCGTGGGCTGAAGATAGGCCGCGTCGAATGCGAAGAGAATGCCCGTCCAGCGGTCCCAGAAGATGGCCCAGTTGTACTCAGTGGGCGGCGAGGTGAGCGGGTTGCCGTCGCGGTCCGGCCGGCTGTAGGCGAAGTCCGCGTACGTCCACGTCATCGTCCCGAAGTCCGTGGTCAGCAGCGGGGTGATGGCGCGCAGCAGTTCGACGCGAGAGACTTCGTCCGGGCGCTGGACGGCGGGGGAGAAGACAGGCTGGGCCATGTCGTGCTGCTCGCGCCAGGCGATGTAGTTGTTTCCCATGGCGATCAGCGCGTCGCGCGCGGCCGGCGTGGGCGCCAGGCGGGCCTCTTCGTACAGCGTGAAGGCCGCCACCAGCAGGCTCTTCCAGTGCATGCCGGGGAAGAGGGTGTCGAACTCGAACGGGCGCGGCGTGTCGAAGGCGTGCGCGAGCGCGTAGTCATAGGCCTGACGGGACTGGGTGGGCACCGCGCCCACCAGCGTGAACTCCGTGAGCACGCGCTCAGGCGTCACCACGCCGGCCCCCGCGCGCCAGTCCATGTAGAGGCGCCCCGAGCCGCCAATGTCCGTGAAGATGGCGAGGTTGCTCTCGTTCAGCGTGCGCTCCAGCGTGTCCACGATGCGCTCCGCCTTGTCGAGCGGGAGCACGCCTGGCGCGCTCGCGTAGAGCGCGGCGAAGCGCGCCGTGGTGGTGAGCAACGTGCGCACGTCCAGCAGGGCCGCGCCATTGAGCGCCGTGGTGAGTGAGGCGAGCGACGCCGCCACGTCGAAGGGCAGGCCCGACAGCACCAGTTGCAGACCGAGTTGCTGGACGGACTGATGCAGGGTGCCCGTGAGGCCCACGCGCCCCAGCGCCTGCTGAAGCGACAGGGACGGCTGTCCGCGGGCGGCGCGGATGACGCTCCGGGCCAGTGACGCGCCGAGAAGGCCTTCGCCGCCGGTGCGAGAGGCATGCGGCGCGAAGACGAACCAGTTGGGCCGCACGGCGCTGGTGCCACCCGGGGTGAGGGTGGGGTCCAGCAGCCCGCCGACTTCATAGGCCAGTTCGATGTAGCCCGCGGTGATGCGGTTGTTGTCCTCCAGCGGCGTGGTTTGGGCGTGGGACGTCGAGGCCAGCAGCACGCTCGCGACGAGCAGCGCGCGGGGCAGGCCCAGGGGGATGGGGCGGGATGGGGTGGGGTGCATGAGAGAGGGAAGTAGCCACGCCCATGCGCCTTCCAATCCATTCCTCCACGCGTACGCGTCAAGCGTCCAACAGCAGACGCTCGCGCGGCTCACCTCACGGGCAGGGGCCGCAATCTTGTGCGCAACTGTCGTACCGGTTGGAGGTGCCACACTGCTCCGTGGCCTGACATACGCTGTCTCCACACACATTCACATTCGTGGGGGACAGCCGCGTGGTGATGGGGCGGTAGGTGACACCGCCGAGCGTGCACGTCTCGTAGTAGAGGCCGCTCGAGTCCAGCGCGCAGTGGGACGTGCAGGCGCCCACGTACACCATGGGGGCGCAGGGCACGAGCGTCTCCGTGCCATCGTGGAGCAGGCCCGCGCAGGCGCGCGAGGTGCTCTCCTGGGGGCTCAGCGGAGCGCGCTCCGCGCCCACGTGGATGCCTTCGGCGTTGAAGAGGTTGCCGAAGAAACACGACTCCTGCCGGGAATGCGTGGCGAGCTCCTGCGCCGTGTAGGGAATGACGGCGCCAGCGCCGTCCAGGCCGAGGATGGAGATGAGCAGCTCCTCTCCCAGCCGGTTGGCGTGGGCCGCCAGGCACGCGGAGACGACCTGCTGTTCGGTCAGCGTGGCCGGGCTTCCGCTGGCCCAGTCCGGCGCCAACCCCAGGCCGCCTTCCCACGTGTACGAATGCTCCATCACGGGCTCTGTGTAGGTGCGCGTCTGCCCCGCGGGCACGGCGCAGCGGACCACGTAGCGCATCGCCATGTCGGCCAGTGAGGGATTGGCCTGGAACCAGGTGTTGAAGGCTTCCGACGACAGGCCATTGAAGGACAGCCCGTTGAATGACAGGCCATTGAAGGACAGCCCGTTGAATGACAGGCCATTGAAGGACAGCCCGTTGAATGACTCTTGCGGCTGCGTGAGCGCGCCGGTCGGCGACGCGGCGTCTGGCGGCGGAGGCTCGCAGCCAGCAATGCCAAGCATCGTCAGGGCGAACATCGGAAACGTCTTCGGAAGCAGTGTCTTTTTCATCGACTCCCCAGTGGGTCCAGGTCGCCGGACGGCTCGCGGTGCAAGTGTCCGGGCGGGGCCACCCCGAGGAGTGCGGGCAGGGTGAAGGGTGGCCGGCGCGAAAAATTGCACCAGGGATGCATGCGGGCAACCCGTACCCGCGGGCAATGTTTGCAGTCGCGGACAGTCGAGGCGTGCTGAAGGTGGGCACGGGGTTCACACCGGCGGTGCCTCCCGGGGCGAGGGTGCCGTGGCGTTGTGGACGCGTCCGCGCGCGAGCGTCTCGTGCCGGATGCTGCCTGTGTTGAGGCCCGGAGCATGTGCCCGTCACGCATGGGCGGTGTTCGTTCCGCGTGGTGTCATCTCTTCAGCGGGAACGGGCATCGCAGGAGCGTGCGATGGGTGATGTGTCCTCCAGAAGGCTGGCAGGCTCCGCGGCGGGCATGCTGAGGGCACTGCCCGGCCAGGAGTCCCAGTCGGCCTCCGCGACGCCTCCCGAGGGCTCCGTGGCGCTGGTCTTCACCGACGTCCAGGGCTCCACGCGGTTGTGGGAGCGTTGTGGCGCGGGCATGCGTGACGCGCTGGAGGTGCATGACCGCGTCCTGCGCTCCTTGCTGGTCGGCAGCACCGGCTACGAGGTGAAGACGCAGGGGGACTCCTTCATGATTGCGTTCCCCTCGGTGCTGGAGGCGCTGACGTGGTGCCTGGAGGCGCAGGACGTGCTGCTGCGCGCGCCCTGGCCGGTGGACATCCTCTCCCAGCCCGAGGCCGCCGAAGAGGTGGGGCCCGGAGGCCTGTTGTTCCGGGGCCTGCGGGTCCGCATGGGCGTGCACGTGGGCGAGCCGGAGTGCCGCGTGGACGCGCGCTCCGGCCGGACGGACTACCTGGGCCGCATGGTGAACGTGGCGGCGCGTGTGGCGGCCGCGGGCCACGGAGGTCAGGTCCTGGTGAGTGGCGGCGCCTGGGCGCAGGCCGCGCAGGCGTTGGAGCCGCTGGGCCGTCCCGCGGTGCGTCCCCTGGGCGCGTTCCGATTGAAGGGCATCGATGATGCCGTGGCCCTGGTGGAGGTGCTGCCCGCGCACCTGTCGGAGCGGCGCTTCGGAGTTCCACGAGCGCCGAGAGATCGCCAGGGGAACGTGCCCGTGCTCCAAGAGGGACTGGTGGGGCGAGGCACCGAGCTCGGGCAGCTCCGCCGCTGGCTCGCGGATGGCGCGCGGCTCGTCACGTTGCTGGGGCCGGGTGGCATGGGCAAGACCCGGCTGGCCACGTCCTTTGGTGCGCTGGAGCTGGAGTCGGGGGAATGGGAGGGCGGGGTGTGGCTGTGTGAGATGGCCGAGGCCCAGACTGCGGAGGCGCTCTGCCTGTCGGTGGGCCATGCACTGGGAATCCCCCTGCGCGCGGACGGCGACCCGACCGAGCCGGCGGAGCGGCTGGGGCGCGCGCTGAATGACTGTGGTGACGTGCTGCTCATCCTCGACAACCTGGAGCAGGTCGTGCAGCACCTGCCCGCCACGTTGGGGCGCTGGCTCCAACTGGCGCCTCGCGCGCGCTTCCTGGCGACGTCGCGCGAGGCGCTGGGCCTTCCCGGTGAGCGACTGCTGGACCTGGCGCCGCTCTCGGTGCCGGAGGAAGGCGAGTCCCGGCTGGAGGAGCTGGTCCGGTCGGACGCGGTGCGCCTGTTCGCGCAGCGAGC
Organism: Myxococcus sp. AB056; assembly: GCF_006547365.1. Lineage (NCBI taxonomy): Bacteria > Pseudomonadati > Myxococcota > Myxococcia > Myxococcales > Myxococcaceae > Myxococcus > Myxococcus sp. AB056. Next base: position 3,984 of record NZ_VHLB01000120.1, read on the forward strand.
GCGGGAAGCCCGAGGCTACTTCGAGCTGACGGCCGGCGAGGCGCCGATGGTCGCGGACATCGTGCGGCAGTTGGATGGAATCGCCCTGGCCATCGAGCTGGCCGCCGCGCGCATGGCGCTGTTGAGCGTGAGCCAGCTTCGGGAGCGGCTCACGCGTCGCTTCGAGCTCCTGCGCACGGGACGGCGTGATGGCCGCGCGCGGCAGGCGACGCTGCGAGGCGCCATCGACTGGTCCTGGAACCTGCTGGAGCCGGAGGAGCGGACCGCGCTGGCGCGCTGCTCGGTGTTCCGTGGCGGTTTCACGCTGGAGGCGGCGGAAGCGGTGCTGGGGCTGCCCCCTGACGGGCCCGCCGTGCTGGACGTGCTCCAGTCGCTGCGCGTCAAGTCGCTCTTGCGCGTGCTGGAGGCGGAGCTGCCCGGTGGTGACTCCCGGCTGGGCCAGTACGAGAGCATCCGTCAGTACGCCGCGGCGCGGCTGGCCGAAGAGGGCGTGGGCAATGCGGCCGCGTTGGCGGAGCGGCACGCGGATTGGTACCTGTCACTGGCCCATGGCCTGCGCGCGCAGGTGCGCAGCCAGGGCGGCGCGGAGGCTTTGCAGCGGCTGGCGCTGGAGCGGGAGAACCTCCTGGCGGCGTGTGACAATGCCCTGGCCGTGGAGCCCGCGACGTCGCGTTCGGTGGAGCGGGCGCTGGAGGCGTTGGTGGCGCTGGAGCCGGAGGTGGTGACGCGCGGCCCGGTGCGCCTGTTGCTCGAACGGCTGGACGCGGCGCTGGCGCTGACGGACCGGGTGATGGGCGCGCCCAGGCTGGTGGCCGAGGCCGTGGCGGTGCGTGGCCGCGTGTTCCTGGAGGCGGGCGACCTGGTGTCGGCCCGCAGGGATTTGGAGTGCGCACGCGCATCACTGAGGACGCTGGGCGCGGTGGCGGGCGAGAAGCGCGTGCTGGTGGACCTGTCGATTGTGGCCCGTCACGAAGGGGAGCTGTCCCAGGCCTGGGCGCTGGTGCGCGAAGCGCGGCTGTTGTCGTCGGAGGGCGACCGCTGGTTGGACGCCTACACCGTGGGCAACCTGGGACTGGTGGAGCAGGCCCGCTGCGGCGCGGAGGCGGCCATTCCCCACCTGCGCGCGGCGCAGGCGCTCTTCCACGGCGTGGGCGACGTGACGTTCGAGGTGGGCTTCCTGTCCAACTGCGCGGTGGCCATCGGGGAGATGGGGCGCACGCGCGAGGCGATGAGCCTGTTGGAGGATGCGATGGCGCGCTCGGCCAGTGTGGGAGACCGGGCGGGGCATGCGCTGGCTCGCCTCAACCTGGGCTGCTACCTGCTGGAGGAAGGGCGCCCGCAGGAGGCGCGCGAGCACCTGCTTGCCGCTGCGCGCATTGGCCGGCAGTTGGGGCAGCGGCTGCTGGAGGGCACCGCGCTGGGCGAGTTGGGGCGCGCCGAGCTGGCCCTGGGGTCGTGGAGCGACGCCTGGGCCCGGCTGTCGGAGGCGGTGTCCGGCCTGGGGCGCGTGTCGCGCGGGCAGGTGCTGCGCTTCGCGGTGTACCGGGCCGTGGTGGAGGCGTGCGTGGGAGATGCAGCGGCGGCGGAGGCGAGCTTCGTCGTGCTGGAGGGCGCGCCGGAGCTGCGGGACGACCCGGTGCTGCGCGAGCTGGCCGCGCTGCTTCGCGCGGCGGTGGACCTGGCGGAGGCGCGGGCGGCCCGGGACGACGTCGCGCGGGCGCAGCGGGCCTTCGAGTCGGTGCGCCGGCGCATCGCGCGGGCCCGGAGCGCCCCGCCAGAGGCCGCCTCGTCGGACCTGCGTGGCGCGCTGGGCTTTCTGGAGGAAGCCCTGTGGCGGCTCACCTCGGAGCCCGAGGACGTGGAGGCCCTGGAGGTGGAGGGCAGGGGCGCCCCTGTCTGCGCCGGGGCTGCTTGACGCCCCTGAAACGGCTGTGCTTCAAGCGGCGCTTCCATGCCCGAAGCGCGCGTCACCTTCGTCTCCGTCGCCACGCGTGAGTTCCGTCCATGAGGCCCGCCCTGCCCGAGCGGCTGCGGCGCATCCTGGACACGGTTGCATCGTTCGTCGTGGCGAACGCGGGCCCGCTGGGGGCCGCCGGGGTGGGGCTGTTGGCGTTCCTGGCCATCTACGGTCCGGCGGCGCTGAATCCCACCCGCCTGGCCTGGCTCATCCGTGACGACTTCAGCCAGCACCTGCTGGGCTGGTTGTTCTTCCGCAACGAGCCGCTCCGCTTCCCGCTGGGCGCCATCGACGGCTACCTGCATCCGCTGGGGACGACGCTCGGCTACATGGACGCCGTCCCCTGGGTGGCGCTGCTGCTGCGGCCGTTCTCCAGCCTGCTGCCCGCCGACTTCCAGTACATCGGTCCGTGGATGTGCATGTGCCTGATGCTGCAGGGCGCCTCGTCCGCGTGGGTGGCGCGGCGGATGGGCGCGACAGTGCCGCAGCAGTGGATGGTGGGCGCGCTGCTCGTGCTGTCGCCCACGCTGCTGGCGCGTATGAGCATGGCGCACGAAGCGCTGTGCGCGCACTGGACCCTCGTGCTGCTGGTGGGGCTGAACCTGATTCCGCAGCGGGACGCGCGCGAGGCGAAGCAGGCGCTGGGCATCGCGTTGGCGCTGTGCGTGTTCGCCGCGGGTGTGCACCCCGTCATTACCGCCATGGTGCTGTCGCTCGCGCTGGCGCTGTGCATGCGGACCGCGCTGGAGCGGCGGCTGCCCTGGTGGTGGCCGCTGCTCGGCGCCGTGGTGAACGTGGGCGTGGTGCTGGTGCTGTTCTACGTGCTGGGCTACCTCGGCACGGTCCGCACCCTGGGCGCCGACGCCTTCGGCGGGTTCTCCGCGGACCTCCTGGCGTTCGTCAATCCGCTGGGCTACCGGGACTCCTGGTCGCGCTTCCTGGGTTCGCTGCCGAGGCAGGGCGCCCAGTACGAAGGCTTCGGCTACCTGGGGCTGGGCGTGCTCTTCGCGCTCTGGGCCGCGCTCATCCTGCTCGTGCGGGACGCGCCGCTCGTCGCGCGGCAGTGGCGCAGGCTGGTGCCGGTGGGGCTGGTGGCGCTGGGCCTGGGCTTCTTCGCGCTGTCCTCACGCATCACCCTGCAAGGCGAGCTCATCGCGGACCTGACGGGCCTCTACGCGCCGGTGATGCGGTGGGTGGAGCCCTTCCGTTCCTCCGGCCGCTTCGTGTGGCCGCTGTACTACGTGCTGGCGCTGGGCTCCGCGCTCGCGCTCATCCGCCTGCCTCGGCCCACGGTGGCGCCGTCGCTGCTGGCCCTGGCGCTGGTGCTGCAAGCCTTCGATGTGAATCTGGGGCGGGGTCATCAAGCGAAGGAAGGGCCGGCCTGGAACACGCAGCCGTCCGAGGCGCTGCGCGAGGCCGCCGTGGGACGCAAGCACCTGGTGCTCTACCCGCCGCAGATGCATGACGGCTCCGGGCGGGGCTGCCGCGCCGGGCCCATGGACTTCCACCGCTGGGCTTATCGCGCCTACCTGCTGGGGCTCACCTTCAACAGCGGCTATGTCGCGCGGCTGGATGACGCGCGCGCGCAGCCCTACTGCCTGGGGCTCGACGACGATATCCGGGCGGGCAAGCTCGACCCGGAGACCATCTACCTCTCCATTCCGCAGCGGCTCCATGAGTTCCGCGCCATTCGCGGTACGCGCTGTGTGCAGGAGGAGCGGCTGTGGATGTGCCTCCTGGAGCAGGCGCCCGCTGCTCCGCTGGAGCACGCCTCGCCCTGAGTCCGGAGGGAGGACAGGGGGCGCGAGAGGGGGTATGGAAGGTGCGTGAGCGCTTCCTCTTCTCGCGGCATCCTCTTTGACCTCGACGGCACGCTGGTGGACTCGCTGCCGGACATCATCGACAGCTTCCTCCACGCCTTCAGGCACCTGGGGCTTCCGGCGCCGACCTACGAGCAGGTGCGTGCGCTCATCGGCCATCCGCTGGACTGGATGTACAGCCAGTTCGCGCCGGACCACGTCCCCGCGTTGTGCGTGGCCTACCGTGAGCACTACCCGCTCAACTTCCACCGGCGCTCGCGGCCCTACCCGGGCGTGGTGGAGGTGCTGCGCGCGCTGCGCGAGCGGGGTTACCTGCTGGCGGTGGCCACCACCAAGCGCCCGGACATGGCGCGCAAGTTCGTGGACGCCATGGGCCTGGGCTCGCTGCTCCACCACGTCCAGGGCACGGATGGCTTTCCGCACAAGCCCGCGCCCGACGTCATCCACCACGCGCTGGCGGCCCTGGGCACGGGCGGGCTGTGGATGGTGGGGGACACCGCGCTGGACTTGCGCGCGGGGCAGGCAGCGGGGCTGCGGACCTACGCCGTCACCTGGGGCACGCATCCGGTGGACGTGCTCGCGAGCGCCTCACCGGACGAGCTTCAGCCGGACCTGCAGCGGCTCCTGACGCACCTGCCGCCACTGGCGTGACAGCGGGCCTCTTCGGGGGGATGAAGCCAGCGCACGGGCCACCTGGACTGCGGGGGGCAGGGCCTCGGGCGCTGGCCTCAGGTCTCGCTCAGTCCGCCGCCATCCCCGGGCACTTGCCCGTGTCCAGGTACTTCGCGTTCCGGTGGATTTCGGAGCTCAGCTTGTCCTGCCGGGCTGGGTCGACGGCGGTGTAGACGATGACGACGCCCTCCGGTGAGTCATGCACGCTGGCGATGGACGGCACCGACGGCGCGCCCGCGGAGCCCGGCTCCTCGCGGCCGCCCATCTCGTTGTAGTCCACGCCTGGTGGCTGGGCCATGCCGCTGCCGCCCGTGCCGTGCTCCTGTTGGAACTGCATCATCCTCCGGCTGCGCTGCTGGAGGTCCGCCACCTTGTCGGTTTCCGGCGTGACGATGATGAGGGCCACGCCCTCCGGGATGTCTTCCGCGCGGGCCTGCGCGCCGGACACGTCCATGGGGCAGTCCGTTTTCATCTCCGCCTGCGCGTTGGGCGGCAGGCCTTCGTTTTGCCGTGGCACCTGCTGCGCCGTGGGTGGCATCCCGCCCTGGGATGTCTTGGCATTTCTGGAGCAGCCGACCGAGAAACACATCACCGCCGAGGCGGCCAGCGCCGCCGGGAACCTGAATTTGGACATGAGCCCCCCTTTGCTGAAAGTCCTGCGCGCAGAAGGTGGGGAGCGGTGCGCGGCGGTGGCAATACGCACTGACGTACCAGAGGGCCAGCCTCAGGGCCGATGCGCGTATTCGCGGCGCGACGGATGCGGCCTCGGTTCACGTCAGCCGCGAGACATCCTCGGGCGTGTCCACGTCGTCGCCACCCCCGGGCAGCGGGACGTCCACCACGCGCGAGGCCACGCGCGCAATCACACCGCGCGCGCCCTGGCCCGGGCTGAGCGCCTCCAACTCCGGGAAGACGTCACGCGCGAAGAGGGCGGGTACGCCTCGAGTGTCCTCGTAGGCGGAGGCCACCACGGACGCGCGAGTCCGTTCAAAGGTATCCAGCAGCGTCCGCAAGTGCGCGGCATCCACGCGAAGCTGGTCGCACAGCAACACGAGCACGGCGTTCAGCGCGGGGGGCTCCATCTCCCGCAGCGCACGGAGTCCCTCGCACAGGGAGCCTCCAGGGCCCGCGGCCCAGTCCGCATGGTCGACGGTGCGCACGGCGAGGCCCGTGAGCTCCGCTGCGACCGCATCCCGCGACGCGCCCAGCACCACCACCACGGGGCCGCACCGCAAGGAGGCCGCGGCCTCGGCGGCGCGCCGCACCAGCGTCGAGCCCTGGTAGCGCACCAGCTGCTTGGGGTGGCCCAGCCGCGAGGAGCCGCCCGCGGCCAGCAGCACCACGCCCACCGTCATGCGAGCCTCCGCACCTGCGGGGGCGCGGCGGTGTGGATGGGCGCGCGCCGCTCGCGAAGCTTGCCGCCTTCGCGTCCGGCGACCACCGCTTGAAGCTCGGCGATGATGGACAGGGCGATTTCCTCCGCGCCTTCCGCGCCCAGGTCCAGGCCCACGGGCGCGTGCAGCTTCTCCAGGTGCGCGTCGGTGGGCGGGGAGGGCAGCTCCGCGAGCAATCGCTCTGTGCGCGAGCGAGGTCCCAACACGCCCAGATAGCGCAGGGGCCGTGGGAGGAGCTGCGCCAGCAGCTCGCGGTCCTGCGGCAGGCTGTGTGTCATCAGCACGGCCAGCGCACGGGGCGGCAGGGGGACCGCACCGGGCGCGTCCGGGGCCTTCGCCGACACCACCGCATGGGCCTGGGGAAAGCGGCGCCGCAGGGCCTGCGCGGGCCGGTCCGCCACCACCGTGACATGCCAGCCCAGGGCCGCGGCCTGGTTCACCACCGGGGCCACGTCGAAGCCGCTGCCGAAGAGCACCAGGGGATGGGGTGGCTCCACGACTTCCACCAGCACGTCCGCGCCGCCGCAGGGGCCACTCCACGTCCGGCCTGCCTCCAGCGCCTCGCGTGCGGCGTCGCGCACGGCGTCTCCCAGTGCGCCGGACAGCTGGCCCGCTTCGGTGCCGTCATCGCGGAGCTTCAACCGGGAACCCACGGCGTCCGCGGGGCCCCGGTACACCGTCGCCACCACCGCCCGGCGTCCCGCTTCCCGCGCCTCGGCGGCGAAGGAGAGGGCCTCTCCCGCGCCCGCCTCCCAGCGCTCCAGCAGCACGTCCACCACGCCGTTGCAGCCCAGCGCGAAGGAGAAGGCACCTTCGTCCTCGGCGGTGTCGCTGGTGGAGTCGTAGCGCAGCAGGCGGGGCCCGGTGGTGGTCCAGAAGAAGGCCTTGCGGACGACGTCGGCCTCCAGACAGCCGCCGCTGATGCCGCCCGCGAGCCATCCGTCCTCGCTCATCAACATCCGCGCACCCGGCCGCCGGTAGGCGGAGCCCGATACCTCGACCACCGTGGCCAGGACCAGGGGGCCGCGAGCTTGCGCCCGCGCGCGGAGGATGGCGTCCAGGTCCTTCATGTCTCGTCGTCCTTGGTGGGGGTGACTGGAACGCGACGAGAAACTGTAGTCGGCGCCATTCCATCCCGGCCAGTGACGTTCTTTCGCGGGAGTGCCCCGGGGCGGGCCTGGGGGCGGCACTCGACACTCGCGGCGACTGGATGAATCCTCGCGGCTGGGGTGTAGTTCCCATCCGCATGCCCGTCCTGCGTTACGCCTTCACCCTGAATGCCGTGCGAGAACTCGGCCGTCTGGCTCCGGACATCGCCCGGGCACGGGCGGAGGCGGCTCTGGACACGAGCCTCCTGCACATCCGCGAAGCCTGCACGGCCGCGCTGGGCATGGAGTTCGACACACTGGTGTGCTTCGACGCGCGCTCCGTGGTCCGCCTGTTCTCACACGCGGAGCAGGCCCGCATCCTGGCCCGGTTGGTGGACGAGCGGGCACGCACGCTGGCGCGGCTGGGCCGCTACCAGGAGGCGCTCGAGGACACCGTCTACGCGGGGCAGTTGCTGGCGTGCTCGCGCCAGCGCTTCGGCCTGCCCAAGGATGCACGCGCGGCGGAGACGCTGGAGCGCGAGGTGCCCGAGCTTCGTTGACCCACGCGTCGTGGGCCGCGCTTCACCGGGAGCGCTCGCCACCCGGCGGCGGTTCATCCTCACGGCGCGCGGGCTCGGGTTCCGGCTCCAGTCGCGCCTGTCGTTCGCTGGCTTCCCAGGAGGCCTGGGCATCGCCCGCATGCACCTGACGGGCGGAGTCGTCATCCTGCTGGTCCGTCCACGAGGTGTGGCCCCCCGCGTAGCCTTCCAGGGGACGCGGTCCCCGATGGGACTCCACGTCCAGGTCCTTCTGCTCCTCCTCGCGCAGCCGCCTGCGCTCCTGTTCCCGCTCGCGCTGGTGCTGCCGCTCCAAAATGTCATCCGCCATGGTGCCGTCACCTCCTGCACCAAGGTGGTGTCCCCTCGGCGAAGTCGGCAGCGCCGGGCATGGCCACACGCGGCAGGCCGCATGCCCGGCGTTCAATCAACGGGCACCGGGCGCGAGCACGCTCGCGCCGGCGCCTCCTGGCCATGTCAGCCTTCGCGCATGCGCAGCACCACCTTGCCCGTGGCGCGCCGGGCGTCGAGCTCACGCAGGGCCTGCGCGCCCTGCTCCAGCGGGAACACCGGGCCCACGACAGGCGTGAGCACACCTTGGTCCGCCATGGCCTCCAGGTCCTTGGCGATGGTGGGCGTCAGGGATGGCTCGTGCAGGAGGAAGCCGCCCCAGGCCACGCCGACCACGTCGATGTTGCGCAGCAGGAGCCGGTTCACCTGGACCTCGGGGATGCGCCCGCTCGCGAAGCCCACCACCAGCAGCCGGCCTTCGGGCGCCAGGCACTTGAGGCTCTTGTCGAAGATGTCGCCGCCCACCGGGTCCACCACCACGTTGGCACCCAGGCCGCCCGTCTTCTCCCGCACCTGCGCGACCCAGTCTCCGGTCGACAGCAGCACCTCGTGCGCGCCGGCCCGCCGGGCGACGTCCGCCTTGCGCGCGTCGCTCACCACGGCGATGACGCGTGCCTGCGCGCCGCGCGCCACCTGCACCGCCGCCGTGCCCACGCCTCCCGCGGCGCCATGGACCACGACGCTCTCCTCCGCCTTGAGCCGGCCTCGCCGGTGCAGCGCGAAGTGCGCCGTGTGGTAGTTCATCACCACGCCCGCGGCCGCCTCGAAGCTCCAGTCCGCGGGGATGGGGAACACCATCTCCGGTTGAATCGCGGCCACCTCGGCGAAGCCGCCCAAACCGAAGCTGAAGGCCATCACCCGCTGCCCGGGCTTCACCGCCGCGCCCGCGGGGGCCTGCCGCACCACGCCCGCCACCTCCACGCCCGGAATGAAGGGCAGGGCGGGCTTGAGTTGGTACTGCCCCCGGGTGAGCAGCAGGTCCGGAAAGCTCACCCCGGCCGCCACCACGTCGATGAGCACCGAGTCCTCCGTTTCGGGCTCGGGCACGTCCACCAGTTGGAGCCCGTCAGGGCCGTCCAGCCGCTGTAGCTGCAATGCGCGCATCGTTGCCTCCCGGACAGGAAGCGTAATGGCCAGCCACGGCGATGCCAGTGTTGCCTCACGCGCGCGGGCGGACCCCGAGTCCGGCACAAAGTTCACACGACCTGTGGAAAACCGAGGCCCGCCTGGACGACCTGTCACGTCACGTAGAAGGTGGCTCGCACTGGCAGTGGACCTCGTAAAACCATGAAACTAAAGGAATAATCGTAAATAACCCGAAATCTAAGAAGAGGATAGAAACTGAAATAATCGCGCAACCTTGAAATACGCGTCATCCCTGTGTCATCGTGCCTCCTAATCTTTCCGCTTAGGAGGATTACATGGTGCAGAAGAGAGTGCGCGGAGCGCTCGGTGTCGCGGCGCTGTCTGTCGTTGTCGGTTGCAACGAGTCCACCCCTGCCCCCGAGGCCGACAAGCCTACGGATGCCGCGAAGGCGGCGATGCTGGAGAATGGCGCGAAGGTCATTCTGACGGACAACCAGAAGGTGGCGCAGTTCGTCACCGGTCTGTCGATTGCTCTGCCGGATATTCCGGCCGCGGGTCCCAAGGCGCTCAACGCGTCCGCGCTGGCCCCGGTCGTCGACGCCGTGGCGCCGACGTTCCGTCTGGAGCCGGGCAACCTGGTCTTCAAGAAGGCGCACACGGACAAGCAGGGTGACAGCCACTACCGCTATTCCGTGAAGCACAACGACATCCCGGTGCTGGGCGGCGAGCTGATCCTGCACGCGCGCAACGGCAAGGTCTTCGCGGCGAACACCAACGTCCGCAGCGACCTGCGCGCCGAGCTGAAGGCGACCATCGCGGGTGAGGTTGCCACGTCCGCGGTGGACTCCGACCGCGAGACGCTCAAGGGCTGGGTCACCGACAAGAACCCGGAGCTGGTGTACTGGCGCGTCGATGACGAGCTGCGCCTGATGTACAAGGTCGTCCAGCACGGCAACAAGGCGGACGGCACGCCTGTTCGCGACTGGGTCCTGGTGGACGCGCGCAACGCGGATGTGATGCTGCGCATCCCGCAGATCAAGGAGTCCCTCGACCGCCGCCTCCACAACGGCAACAACACCACCACCCTGCCGGGTCCGGTCGTTCGCACCGAGGGCCAGGCGCCGGTGGCGGACCCCGTGGTCAACACCAACTACGACCACCTGGGCACCGTCTACGACTGCTACAACACCCTGTTCGGTCGTGACTCCATCGACAACGCGGGCGGCACGCTCATCAGCACCGTGCACCACCGCGTCAACTACGTGAACGCCTTCTGGGACGGTACCCAGATGGTGTACGGCGATGGCGACGGCGTGACGGCCACCAACCTGGCCAACTCGCTGGACGTGACGGCGCACGAGCTGACCCACGCCGTGACGGACAACGAGTCGGACCTCATCTACTCGGGTGAGTCCGGCGGCCTGAACGAGTCGATGTCCGACGTGTTCGGCGCGGTGTGCGAGTGGTACGGCGACGGCGCGGACGAGGTCTCCCCGCGTCACTGGCTGATTGGCGACGACGTGTGGACCCCGTCCATCCCGAACGACGCCCTGCGCTACATGAACGACCCGGCGCTGGATGGCGACTCGCTCGACCACTACCACAACTACGTGCCCGGTACCGGCGTGCACTACAGCTCCGGTATCTCCAACCTGGCGTTCTACCTCCTGTCGCAGGGTGGCACGCACCCGCGCGGCAAGAGCACCATCGTGGTGGCGGGCATTGGCATCGAGAAGGCCGCGCAGATTTTCTACAAGGCCAACACGTTGATGGTGCCGACGTCCAACTTCGAGGCCGCGAAGACCATCTCGGAGCAGGCCGCGGCGCAGCTCGGCTACGACGCCGCCACCATCGAGTCGGTGTCGAACGCGTGGAAGGCCGTTGGCGTCAGCGTCCCGGTTCCGCCTCCGCCGACGGACCCCATCGTCAAGGACACGCCGGTCGTCGTGTCGGGTGGCGCCAACGAGAAGAAGTACTTCGAGGTCACGGTGCCGGAAGGTGCCTACAACCTGCGCTTCACCCTGTCGGGTGGCACGGGTGACGCCGACCTGTACGTCCGCTACAACAACGCGCCCACCACCGCGCTGTACGATTGCCGCCCGTACGCCGGTGGCAACAACGAGGTCTGCACCTTCGCGGCTCCGCAGCACGGCAAGTGGTACGCGATGGTGAATGGCTACCGTGCGTACTCCGACGCCACGCTGACCGTTACCTGGGAGGGTGGCTACGTCCCCATCGAGAGCGGCATCGCCGTGGAGAACCTCTCGGGCGCGGCGGGCTCCTCGCAGGTGTTCATCCTCGACGTTCCGGAGCGTCGCCCGGGCCAGGGGAAGAACAACATCTACATCCAGACGGGCGAGGGCACGGGCAACCCCGACCTCTACGTCAAGCGCGGTGGCGCCCCGACGCACGCGGACTACGATTGCCGCAGCGTGAAGGACCACCAGTCGGAGAAGTGCAACCTCATCAACGCTCCGGCCGGCCGCTACTACATCGAGGTCTACGGCGCGAAGGATGGCTTCGAGGGCATCGTCCTCATCGGCTCCTTCCTCGAGCCGCTGCCCAAGTAGTCTGAAGTGACGGCGCGGCCTTGAGCCGCGCCGATGAGGCCCCGGGTGCTCCGCTTCACGCGGCGCCCGGGGCTTCGTGCTTTCTACGGCGTGGGGCCGGGGAGGATGACGCGCAGGCAGCTCTCCCACGCGTGCACGCCCCGGTACTTCCACTGCACGGGGTAGCCCAGCGACACCTCTTCGAAGCGCACGCCGTCACGCCACAGCGTCGCGGGCATGTGGAGGTGGCCGGAGACGACGACCTCCGCGCGGTAGCGGGTGTGCCAGTCCTCCGTCTGCTTCGTCCCGCACCAGATGGAGAAGCGGGGGATGCGCGGCAGCCGCACGTGCTCGTAGCGCAGCGGGTAGTGGTTGACGAGGACGGTGGCGCAGCCCGGGGGCAGGGCGTCCAGCCGGGCCCGCGTGGCTTCGACGCGCGCGGCGCACCAGGCGGCGCGGCTGGCGTGGGGCTCGGGGTGCAGCAGCACCTCGTCGGTGCACAGCAGGTCATCCTCCCAGGCCCACTCCAGCGCCTTGTCCGCGGGCACATGGTCCGGGCGGAACGTGTAGTCGTAGCCCAGGAACATGGGGACGATGACGCGCTCGGGGCCCGGGCCGGGCCAGCGAGGGTAGGGGTCCTCCGGCGTGAGGGCGCCGTAGCTGCGGCACAGGCTCACCAGTCGCTGGTAGCGCGCCTCACCCTTCAGCTGCGGCTGCTCCGACGGCATGGTCCACAGCTCATGGTTGCCGGGCACCCAGATGACCTGGCGGAAGCGCTGGGTGAGGGTGCTCAGCATGAGCTCCATCTCCGCCAGCGTCTCGCCCACGTCCCCCGCGACGATGAGCCAGTCCTCCGGATGGGCCGGAAGCGCCTGGAGCGCTAGGCGGTTGTCGTTGTGGCGCAAGTGCAGGTCGCTGATGGCGTAGAGCTTCATGGCGCGTCGAGCGGGCACCTTAACGCGGGCTTCCCATCGATGCTGCACCGATGCTCAGCATCCGCAGCAGGGCATGTACCTCCGAGGGTGGCGCGGCGCGGTCCATCCAGGTGATGTCCCGCGCCAGGGGCGGCATCACCGCATGCAGGGCGCAGGCGGTGCGGGGGTGGCTCGCACGCACCTGCTCCAGCAGCCCCAGCCCGTCTCCGTCCGGGAGCAGATCGCCCGTCACCACCACGGACGGCGCTTCTTCCTTCACGAGCGCGAGGGCCTCCTCCACGCAGCGGGCGAAGCGCTTCCCGCCGGGTAAATCCCTCACGAGACGCCGCAGCGCCGCGAGTGAACGTGGGTCTTCGTCCACGAACAAGAAGGTCAGCATGGTCTTCGCGCCAGCAGGGTGAGACCTGTGTGGTTGGCCAAACGCACGAGGTTGCCTACCTACAAGACTACTCAGGAAGTTCTTGGATGCCAACCTCTCAAGTCATATCGACATGTGCGGACCCGCTAGGTTAACGACCCATGGAAAAGACTCTCGCATCCCGCCTTGGCGGAGCGGCTCGCCTTGCTCGGACCCGACTGAACCTGACCCAGGCCGACGTGGCGGAGCGCATTGGCATCGCGAGCGAAGTCTATGGCCGGCTCGAGCGCGGCCACATGCTGCCGAGCATCCAGACGTTCCGCAGGTTGTGCACGGTGCTCTCCATCTCCGCGGACGAGGCGCTGGGCCTCAAGCCGGTGCAGGAGGTGAAGTGGGCCGCCGAGCCGCCCAGTGACTACGGCGAGTCCGCAGAGCTGCGGCGGCTCATGCGCCGGGCCAAGCAGTTGGACCGGACGTCCATTCGGATACTCAGCGTGCTCGCGGCGCAGTTCAGGCCGCGCGGCTGATGCATGTTGCCGGCGGGTGAGCGCGGCGCTCACCGCCCGGGCTCCAGTTTCGCCAGGCGCTCCCGCAGCTTGCGCGCGGAGGGGAAGCCGTTGAAGAGCACCACCTGCGGGTGGGCCTCCAGCGTCTCTCGCTCCGCGGCCTCCTTGGCCAACGCCCGGTCCACGCCCAGCAGCAGGCCCGCGTCCGGCCGCGAGCGCAGCTCCATCAGCCTCCGGGCCAGGGGCGCCGCATGCCATGCGTGGAAGAGCTCCAGCGCGACTTCTCTCTTGGACGCACGGTGGCGGAAGGTGAGGTCCGGCACGCACAGTCCGGAGGCGCCCACGTGCCGGGGAAGCGGCGTCAGGTCCAGCTCCCAGGCGTCATCCGCGAAGCCCTCCGCGAGGGAGGCCACTTCCGGAGGAATGTGACCCAGTGCGGCGGGTAGGGGCGAACGCAGCGGGTCCTTGTGGCTGAGCATCAGCGTGGCCTGCCGCCGCGAAGGTTCCACGGTGGCGGTCAGCTCCCAGCGCTCCAGCACTGGCACCACGGACAGGAAGGTCGCCAGTTGCAGGCCGTACTTCTTCTGGAGCGCCAGCATGGCCCCGGGGCCCTCCACGTCGAGCGCCCAGTTGTCGTCGTCGCGCCACACCTCGGCCACCAGGCGGCAGAACTTGAGCCATCGGAGCACCTTGCGCACGCGCAGCAGGTCTGGCGCCTGGGCTCGCAGGCGGAGGCGCCGCGCGGACAGCAGGGGGCCCTGCGCCAGCGCCAGGTTGTAGCGGTCCAGCAGGTCCTGGGCGTCCAGCGCCTCGCCGTCCCACCCCACCAGCCGGCGGTGGCCGGGCAGGTCCGAGTACAGCGCCTCTCGGGCTTCGGAAAGGGGGACGGGGAGCGTCTGGGCCAGCCGTGTCTCGAAGTCCTCGACCGTGGTGTCGGGAGGCAGCGCACGCAGCACCTGCCCCGCCGCTTTGATTCGCTCCCAGCGGGCTTCCGTCACGCCGGGCGCGGGCTCGTCGAAGAGGAGCCGGTCCAACACCAGCTTCACCAGGCCGCGCGCGACCTTGGGCTTGGTGAAGGCGCCGGCCTTCAAGCCCAGCGACTCCTCGATGTCGTCGCGCTGGCCGCCGTGCGAGGCCGCTACCTCCGCGAGCAGGTCCTGGGCGAAGGTCAGCAGCTCCGTGTCATCGCGCTTCACGAAGACGGGGCGCAGGACGCCCTGGCGCACGCGGAAGTTGAGCAGCTCGCGTGTCAGCATCTCAGCCGCCCTCCTGATAGGCGCCGTGCTGGCGTCGCCGCTCGCTGATGCTGCTCTCCGCCGTCTGTGCGGAGCACACCTCGTACAACAGCGCGCGCTTCCCCGGCCGTTTGCGCAGGATGCGCCCCAGCCGCTGCACGTGCTCGCGCACGCTCGCGCTGCCGCTGAGCACCACGCCCACGCGCGCCTCGGGCACGTCCACGCCTTCGTTCAGCACGCGCGAGGTCAGCAGCACCGGCAGTTCCCCTGAGGCGAAGGCCGCCAGCAATGCCTTGCGTTCGGGCACGGGCGTGTGGTGCGTCAGCGCGGGTAGCAGGAAGCGGCGCGCCAGCGTGTACACCGTCTCGTTGTCGTCGGTGAACACGAGGACACGGTCGTCCCGGTGCTCCAGGAGGATGCGCCACAGCACCTCCTGCTTGCCGCTGGACGTGAGCGCAATCCGCCGTTGCTCGCGGTAGGCGCGGTACGCCGCGCGGCCCTCGTCGCTGCGCTGGCTCTGCGCCAGGAAGCGCGCCCACCCGTCCGGCGCGGAGAGCGGCACGCCCAGCCTGCGCACGAAGCCCAGGTACAGCGCGCGCGCCGTGTCGTAGCGCGCCTTTTCGTCGGGCGTCAGCGGGACTTCCACCCGCTTCACTTCATAAGGCGCCAGGTATTCACCCTGCAGCTCCCGGATGTCCGAGCGGTGCACGCGGGGACCCAACAGCTCCTCGCAGACGCGCTCGCCGCCATCGGCGCGCTCCAGCGTCGCGGTGAGGCCCAGCCGGTACGGCGCCAGCGAGCCCTCCGCGATGAAGCGGTAGCTGGGCGCGGGCAGGTGGTGGCACTCGTCGCACACCAGCAGGCCGAAGCGGTTGCCGTGGAACTCCGTCTGCATCGCCGCGGAGTCGTACGTCGTCACCGTCAGCGGCTGCCGGTCATTCACGCCGCCGCCCAGCAGGCCCACTGGCACGGAGAAGTGGCGCGCCAGCACGCCCTGCCACTGCGTCATCAGGTCCAGCGTGGGCACCACCACCAGCGTGGGCCGCTTCACGTGGGCGATGGCGAGCACCGCCAGCAGCGTCTTGCCCGCGCCCGTGGGCAGCTCCACCAGGCCACGTCCGCCCGCGCGTGTCCACGCCTCCAGCGCCTGCTGCTGATGCGGAAAGGGTTGGATGGGCGAGGTGAGCGGCAGCTCGAGCGGCTCGAAGCGCTTCGCCTTGTCTTCGTAGGGGATGCCCAGCTCCCGCAGCCGCAGCACCGCCTCGCGGTAATGCCACGCGGGCGCGCGGTAGACGCCGGTGCGCCCGTCCTTCTGGAAGAGGGCTCGCAGGCGAGCATCTTCCGGCAGCGTGGGCGCGACGAGGGTGCCGCAGTCGAAGTGGAGTTCGGTGGGCGACGGCATCGGCGTGTAGGGACCTAGCCGGTCATCCTGGGTTTCGCCAGTCTCATCGAAGGCCTGGAAGGCAGGCTTGCAGGCATGCGCTGTTCACGGTACCCAACGCGCGGCATGCGTTTCATCTCGCTCGTTCCGATGCTGTGTGGCCTGGCGGTCGTGGCTCAGGCTGGTCTCAACCGTCGCTTCGGGGGCCAGTGGGGCCTGATGAGCGCCGTGCTCCTGAACATGGTGGTGGCGACCGTGGCCACCTTCGCGGTGTACTTCGTCGTGCGCACGGTGCCGGCGCTCTGGCCGGAGGCCGCGGCGGGCCAGGGCCGCTTGAGCGACTTCACGCCCTGGCACCTGTTGCCGGGGCTGTGCGGCGTCATCATCGTCCTGGGCATGCCCTTGGCCATGAGCCGCCTGGGGGCAGTGCAGTCCGTCCTGCTGCTGATGGCGGCGCAGCTCCTCACCAGCCTCGTGTGGGATGCGATGGTGGAAGGCCGCCCCGTGACGTTCCCTCGGGTGCTGGGCTCCGGGCTCGCCTTCATCGGCGCCACCATCGCCGTCTGGAAGGGCTAGATTCAGCTGCAAGATGCGCCGGGTCCTCATCGTCAGTCCTCACGCGCCTTCGCGCGAGCTGTTGCGCCGTATCCTCGAGGCGCCAGACCTGGCCATCTCCGTCACCGGGGATGCGGACGACGCCTTCGCCTCGCTGACGTCCCGGCCTCCCGCGCTGGTGGTGGTGGACGTGCGCCGCCCGGATGAGGACCACCCGCTCTTCCTGGGCTTGCTCCGCAAACGTCACCCGACGCTTCCCGTCATCGCGCTCGTCCCGGGCAGGCTGCGCGTCTTCGACGGGCGGCACGAGCGTGTGCTCGAAGCCCACGGTGACACCGCCGAGTCACTCCATCAGATGCTCGTCTCGCTTCAACAGGCCATGCACGAGCTGCTCGCCCAGGACCTGCTCCGGCTGTGGCGCCCACCTGTCGGGCGCGCCTGAAGGGCTTCGTCGTCGCTTCAACAGGGGACCGGTACGCCGGGACAGGCTGTTCGGCCCGCGAACGTAGTTTTTTCCGGCCGCCGTCCGGCTCCGCTTCCGCCCCCTGGCTCTGCTTCCTTGTAAGCCGCTGAAATGATTCGTGTTCCGTGCTCCGGCTGGCACGGCACGGCGAATGCTAAGGCGTTGGGCACGGTGCGACGCGGGCCGGCGGATGGGGAGGGTTGGCGGGTGTGGGACGCCGGTGCGGGTCGCGGGTTGCAAGGGCGGGACGGAGCTGGGGCGGCGCCTGGAG
>NZ_VHLB01000121.1:0-20996 GCF_006547365.1 Myxococcus sp. AB056
GCGCGGGAGGGGTGGGGGACGGCGCGGGGGTGTTCGACGCGGTGAAGGGCCCCTGGACGATGACGGTGGCCTCACGGCGGGGCTCGGCGGCGGCCTCCGCGCGGGGCGCCGGGGCTGACGGCGGCGGCATGGGGATGGCCGCGGACGGCACGCCCAGGTCCAGCGCCGGCATGGCCGAGCGCGAGCTGCGCACCGGCGGCATGGGCGGCGGCGCGAGCGGGCCGGAGGGCACGGGCGGCGCGCCGTCGACCTCGGCCTCATCCAGCAGCAGCTCCGGCGGGGGCGGAGGAACCATCAGCGGCTCGTCCCCACCGGCCCCCTCCAGGGGCGCGTCCGCGGCGGCGGCCAGCTGATCGGCGAAGAACTCACCGACCTCCAGGGAGAAGCGCTCGTTCAGCTCCCCACCCGCCACCTGCTCACCCTGGTCGGTGAGCTTGAGCTGGGCCTCGCGGTCCATGGCGATGTAGTGGAACTTGCGCAGGAAGAAGAAGTAGTTGTCGAACTCGAGCGACACGGATGGCTCGAGTGCGGCCTTCACGTCTGCCAGCTTGTTCGAGCGTCCAAGACGGCCGTTCTCCCTCAGGTTCCGGAGGATGAACAGCGCCTCGCCACTGACGGTGTCGCGATTGAGGGCGGGCTTCTGCATGGGGAAGCGACTCTATGCCGTCCCCACGCCGTGGCTCAACGGATGACTGGCGGTAAAACGCGCCCCTACTTGATGCGCAAGAGCTGCTTCACCGTCTCCAGGACTTCCACGAAACGCACCGGCTTGCGCAGGTAGATGTCCACGCCCAACTGCATGGCGCGGTCCTGCGCCTCCTTGCCGCCGGCGGAGATGGCGATGATGGGGATGGTGCGCAGCGCTTCTTCCTCGCGCATCCGCTCCACCAGGGCGAAGCCGTCCATCACCGGCATGTAGAGGTCCGTCATCACCAGATTGAAGCGGTCCTCACGCAGCATCAGCAGCGCGTGGTGCCCGTCCGGCGCGAAGTGGACCTCCAGGGGGACCTTTCCGTGCAGCTCGCCGCTGGCCAGCTTCTTCAGCACGTAGCTGTACATCTCGATGATGTGCGGGTTGTCCTCGACGATGAGCACACGATACCCCTCGTGCTCTGCGTGGGACGCGTGGCTGTCTGCTCCTGCCGCACTCAAGATGTCACCCAGTTTCCGCCGGTCCTGCTCGCGCTCCACGCGAACGCCGACGCCCGCGGGCTGATCGGGGCCCGCTGGCCGCATCCAGGCCACGGTTCCGCTGACTTCTACCGGATCCAGCAGTCCCGGGAAAGAAAGTGCGAGCCGGACCTCGTCCCCCATGACGAAGGCCTGGTCCGTCTGGACGAACAGGCCCTCGTGGGACAGGTTCTCCGTCACGTCGCGGGCCTGGCGCCCGTCCGTGTAGTCCACTCTCAGCACGGCCGGGACGCGGGGGTGCTGGCGCTTGTCCTCTGGACCCGGGTTCATAACAAGGGCTTGAAATCGCTCGGCAATTTGCTGATGGCAACCCAGTGTAGCTTCGAGGGTTTATGTTGACAACGTAGCCATTGGGGCAATACGTACCGGCCCGCCATGGCGGAGCCCCTGTTCACCTCTGAAGAGCAGAAGAAGTTCGACGCGGGAATCGCGGAGATCATCTCCCACTACCCCCCGGATCGGAAAAGCGCGGGCATGCTCCCAGCGCTGCGTCTGCTCCAGGAAATCAAGGGATGGCTGCCCCCGGAAGGGTTGCGGCTGGTGGCGAAGCATCTGGAGGTCACTCCCGAGCGGGCCATGGAAGTGGCCAGCTTCTACGTGATGTACCACCTCAAGAAGCCGGGCAAGTACGTCATCGACGTCTGCACGAACCTGTCCTGCTCGCTGTGGGGCGCGGAGAAGATGCTCGCCTACCTGGAGGAGAAGCTGGGCCTCAAGGCAGGTGAAGCCAATGAGAAGTTCACCTTGCGAGAGACCGAGTGCCTGGCCTCGTGCGGTACTGCGCCCTGCCTGCAGATCAACGAGGATCACCACGAAAGCCTGACCCAGGCGAAGCTGGATGCCATCCTCGCCAAGTTGAGCTGAACCCCCACCCTTCTTAGGCTTAGGACGTCATCGACATGGCCTCTACGGCAAAGGCGATCGAACCGATCATCTCGGCGGCCTGGGGTAAGCCTCAGTCCTGGACCCTGGACAGCTACCGCAAGCGGGGGGGCTACGAGGCGCTGAAGAAGGCGCTCCAGATGGAGCCCGCCGCCATCATCGACGAGGTGAAGAAGTCGAACCTCCGCGGTCGCGGTGGCGCCGGCTTCCCCACGGGCCTCAAGTGGAGCTTCGTCCCCAAGGACAGCCCCAAGCCCAAGTACCTGGCGGTCAACGGCGACGAGTCCGAGCCGGGCACCTTCAAGGACCGCTACATCCTGGAAGACGACCCGCACATGATGCTGGAAGGCATCGCCATCGCGTCCTACGCGCTGGGCGTGCACACCTGCTACGTGTACCTGCGCGGTGAGTTCAAGTTCCCGGCGGAGCGCGCGCAGGCGGCCATCGACGAGGCCTACAAGGCGGGCATCTTCGGCAAGAAGGTCCTGGGCAAGGACTACGAGCTGAACTGCTACCTGGTCCGCGGCGCGGGCGCGTACATCTGCGGCGAGGAGACGGCGCTGCTGGAGAGCCTGGAAGGCAAGAAGGGCTGGCCCCGCCTGAAGCCGCCCTTCCCCGCGGTGGTGGGCCTCTTCGGCTGCCCCACGGTGGTGAACAACGTGGAGACGCTTGCCAGCGTGCCCGCCATCTTCCAGCAGGGCGCGGAGGCCTACGCGAAGCTGGGCACCGACAAGTCGGGCGGCACGCGGCTCGTCTGCCTCTCCGGCACGGTGAACCGGCCGGGCGTGTACGAAGTGTCGATGTTCACCACCATCTCCGAGCTCATCTTCGACGACAAGTACGGCCGGGGCATGCCCGCGGGCCGGAAGGTGAAGGCCGTGATTCCGGGCGGCTCCTCGGCGCCGGTGCTGGGCGCGGACGAGCTGGACGTGGCCATGGAGTTCGAGGCCCTCAAGGTGAAGCAGACCATGGCGGGCTCCGGCGGCGTCATCGTCATGGACGACGCCACCTGCATGGTGCGCAGCCTGTGGCGCGTGGCCCGCTTCTACGCGGAAGAGTCGTGCGGCCAGTGCACGCCGTGCCGTGAAGGCACGCCCTGGCAGACGCGCCTCTTGCGCAAGATCGAAGAGGGCCGCGGCGAGCCGGGCGACATCGACATGCTGTCCAACGTCGCGTCGTCGATCGCCCCCTACCCGCCCATCGGCCTGGGCAACACCATCTGCGCGCTCGGCGACGCGGCGGCGCTGCCCACGCACTCGTTCCTCATGCGGTTCCGGGACGAGTTCGAGGCTCACATCCGTGAGCACCGCTGCCCGTTCGGCGACAAGCCCTGGGGTTCGTTCGGAGACTGGTCTTGAACATCGAGCTCATCCTCTTCGGGGCGTTCGCGCTCCTGACGCTGCTGTCGGCTGGAACGGTCATCTTCGCGCGCAGCCCCATCAATTCGGCCATGGCGCTGGTGTCCACGTTCTTCTTCATGGCCGGCATCTACGTGCTGCTGTGGGCGCACACGGTGGCCGTCATGCAGGTGCTCGTGTACGCGGGCGCCATCATGGTGCTCTTCCTGTTCGTCATCATGCTGCTCAACCTGGGAGAGTCGTCCACGCGCGGCAAGCCCACGGTGGCCCGCGTCGCGGGCGGCGCGGCGACGGTGGGCCTGTTCGTGGTCCTGGCCATCGTCCTCCTGAAGCTGCCCGCCGAGCCGGCCACGCTGAGCACGGGAGCCCAGGCCTCCTTCGGCACCATCGCCACCATGGGTCAGGTCATCTTCACCCAGTGGCTGTTTCCCTTCGAAGCTGTGAGCTTGCTGCTGCTGGTGGCCATGGTGGGCGCAGTCGTCGTGGCCAAGTCGCGGATCTGATCGCCCATTCCGGACAACTTTTCTGTGCTAGATGGCGGCGCAGGCAGCCGCTCGCGAGGCCCCGAATCGGCCCATGGTTCCCATCACCTATTATCTCCTGCTTGCCGCCGCCCTGTTCTGCATGGGCATGTTCGGCGTGCTCGTTCGCCGCAACGCGCTGGTCGTCTTCATGAGCGTGGAGCTGATGCTCAACGCGGCCAACCTCACGTTCGTGGCCTTCGCGCGCATGCGCGGTGACGACCTCGGCCACGTGTCCGCCTTCTTCGTCATCGCGGTGGCGGCGGCGGAAGCCGCCATCGGTCTGGCCATCGTCATCGCCGTCTTCCGAAGCCGGGGCAGCATCCTGCTGGAAGACCTCCGGACGATGAAGCACTGATGCCCCCCCAGGAGCCACTGTCATGACTCTCGTCGAATTCTTCCGGGCGGCACCCGTGGCGCCAGACATCCTGGCGCCCTCGCTCTGGCTCATCATCGCGCTGCCCCTGCTGGGCGCGTTCATCTGCGGTGTGTTCGGCAAGATGATGGGCCGGGCCAACGTCCAGCTCGTCGCCTGCGCGGCGGTGGCCGGCTCCTTCGTCCTGAGCCTGTTGGCCTTCTGGGCCACCAGCCACCACAACCCCGAGACGGGTCGGCTGGCGGCCATCTTCCCCAACCCGTTCGGCATCGAGCGGGACTTCGTGCGCTACGCGCTCGCGTACGACTACGGCACCTGGTTCTCGGTGGGCGACTTCCGGGTGAACTTCGGGCTGATGGTGGACCATCTGTCCGGCATCCTGCTGCTCATCATCACCGGCGTCGGCTTCCTCATCCACCTGTACTCCACCAGCTACATGGAGCACGACGCCGCGTACTGGCGTTTCTTCGCGTACCTGAACCTGTTCGTCGCGGCGATGCTGACGCTGGTGCTGGCCGACAACCTGATCCTGCTCTTCGTGGGCTGGGAGGGCGTCGGCATGGCCAGCTACCTGCTCATCGGCTTCTGGTACGACGACCCGGCCAAGGCCTGGGCCGGGCGCAAGGCCTTCGTCACCAACCGCATCGGTGACTTCGCGTTCCTCATCGGCACCTTCCTGCTGGTGCTGCTGGTCTCCGCCTTCACCCAGCAGTCGAACGCGGCGGACTACAACACCGCCGGCACCACCGCGCAGCACTACACGGCCGCGCTGGAGCAGAAGGGCCCGGTGACGTTCAAGGGCCTGGAGAAGATGGCCGAGGGCCTGGTGAACGGCTCCGCGGACAAGGTCGACCTGAGCACCCCCATCGAGGCGGGCCCGCTGGAGGGCTACACCTTCGGCGGCGTGATGACGGCGGCCATGCTGCTGTTCCTCCTGGGCGCCGCGGGCAAGAGCGCGCAGCTTCCCCTCTACGTCTGGCTGCCGGACGCCATGGCCGGCCCGACGCCGGTCTCCGCCCTCATCCACGCCGCGACGATGGTGACCGCCGGCGTCTACCTGTTCAGCCGCATGTCCGCGCTGCTGGTGCTGAGCCCCACCGCCATGGCGACCATCGCCATCATCGGCGCGCTCACCTCGCTGCTGGCGGCGCTCATCGCCTTCGCGCAGGACGACATCAAGAAGGTGCTCGCCTACTCCACGGTGTCCCAGCTGGGCATCATGTTCATGGGCGTGGGCATGGGCATCTTCTGGGCGGCGGTGTTCCACCTGATGACGCACGCCTTCTTCAAGGCCTGCCTCTTCCTCGGCGCCGGCAGCGTGATGCACGGCAACGGCGACGAGACGGACATCAAGAAGCTGGGTGGCCTGCGCAAGGAGATGCCCTGGACCTGGGCCACCTTCCTGGTCGCCACCCTGGCCATCACCGGCATCATCCCGCTGTCCGGCTTCTTCTCGAAGGACGCCATCCTGCACGGTGTGCACCACAACCACCTGCAGGGCCTGGAGTGGGTGTCCAGCCTCGTCTACTACCTGGGCCTGCTCATCGCGGCGTCCACCGCGTTCTACATGACGCGCGTGTACCTGCTCACCTTCGAGGGTCCCCGCTCGAAGGAGGCCCGGGTGGCCCACGCCCATGAGAGCGCCTGGCAGATGACCCTGCCGCTGGTGGTGCTGGCGGTCCTGAGCGTGGTTGCCGCGCGGTACGCGTTCGGCATCGACTTCCTCAACATGACGGCGCAGCCGGTGCTCGACAACTTCCTGAGCCCGGTGTTCAGCGCGACCAAGCGCATCACCGACGCCAGCACGCTGGTGGCGCTGGACACCAGCCGCCCGCAGCTCGTGCCGGACTACCTCAAGGCCTGGGCCGTGGCCCTGGCGGGTGGCGGCGCGGCGGCCTTCCTCTACCTGCGCTACTTCCCTTCGCGCGTGGGTCAGCCGGATCCCGCCTTCATCCGCGCGGTGCGCCCCCTGGCGCTCAACAAGTTCTACGTGGACGAGCTCTATGAGCTGATTGTCATCCGTCCCGTGAAGTTC
This sequence comes from Myxococcus sp. AB056, assembly GCF_006547365.1. Classification (NCBI taxonomy): domain Bacteria; kingdom Pseudomonadati; phylum Myxococcota; class Myxococcia; order Myxococcales; family Myxococcaceae; genus Myxococcus; species Myxococcus sp. AB056. Next base: position 6,364 of record NZ_VHLB01000121.1, read on the forward strand.
ATGAGCTTCCTCCTCTTCCGCGTGGTGGACGCGCTCGTCATCGACACCGTGGCGGTCCGCGGCACGGCGTGGGTGACGGCGCGCGTGGGCAGTGCGCTCCGCTACGTGCAGTCGGGCGATGCCCAGGCCTATGCCGCTGTGATGGCCATCGCCCTGCTGGGCGGGATGGCCTACGCCCTCATCCAGGTGATGCAATGAGCTTCTTCGACAACCACCTGCTCAACCTCGTCGTCTTCCTGCCGCTGGTGTTCGCGGCGCTGGTGGCGCTGCTGCCGGCCGGCGAGAGCGGCCAGATTCGCACCGTCACGTTCATCGCCATGGTGGTGGACCTGGTGTTCGGGGTCTGGGCCTACATGACGTATGTGCCGGGCGGGCCGGAGTTCCAGCTCGAGTACCGGGCGCGTTGGTTCGACCTGTTCGGCACCAGCTACCACATTGGCGTGGACGGCCTGGCCGTGAGCCTGCTGCTGCTCACCGTCTTCCTGGGGCCCCTGGTGGTGCTGGCGTCCACCACGTACATCAAGTTCCGCATCAAGGAGTTCCACCTGGCGCTGCTGGTGCTCCAGACGACGATGCTGGGCGCGCTGGTGTCGCTGGACGTGCTGCTCTTCTACATCTTCTTCGAGGCCATGCTCATCCCCATGTACCTCCTGGTGGGTGTGTGGGGCGCCGAGGACCGCCAGATGGCGGCGGTGAAGTTCTTCCTCTACACGCTGGCCGGCTCGCTGCTGATGCTGGTGGCCGTCATCGCCGTGTACTTCATCAGCGCGCCGGTGGGTGCCCGCTCGTTCGACTACGCGAGCATCTACAACGGCCTGCTGGACGCCAACCGTCAGCTCAGCGCATGCACCGCGGGGCCCGCGGGCGCGTGTGACTCGCTCACCGGGCTGGCCGCCACGCTGCACACCTGGGGTCCGTGGCTGTTCGCGGCGTTCGCCATCGCGTTCGCCGTCAAGGTCCCCATGTGGCCGCTGCACACCTGGTTGCCGGACGCGCACGTGCAGGCGCCGGTGGCTGGCTCCATGATTCTGGCCGGCGTCACCCTGAAGATGGGGACCTTCGGCTTCTGGCGCTACGCGATTCCCTTCTTCCCGGTGGCCACGCAGCAGGCGCGGCCCTTCCTGGCCACGCTGGCCATCATCGGCATCGTGTACGGCGCGATGATGTGCCTGGCGCAGCGGGACATCAAAAAGCTCATCGCGTACTCGTCGGTCAGCCACCTGGGCTACTGCATGCTGGGCATCCTGGCGATTACGGCCGAGGGCGCCACGGGCAGCGCGTACCAGATGCTCAACCACGGTGTGTCCACGGGCGCGCTGTTCCTCCTGTTCGGCTACCTGTACGAGCGGCGCCACTCGCGCCTGATGGCGGACTACGGCGGCATCGCGAAGGTGATGCCGGTGTTCACCGCGGCCTTCGTCATCATCACCTTCTCCTCCATCGCCGTGCCGGGCACCAACGGCTTCATCGGTGAGTTCCTGGTCCTCCTGGGCACCTTCAAGAGCGACCTGGGCGAGGCCGCGGGCAACCCGCACCTGACGGCGGTGTTCGGCGGCTTCGCCACGCTGGGCGTCATCCTGGGCGCCGCGTACATGCTGTGGATGGTGCAGAAGGTGTTCTTCGGTGGCATCACCCACCGGGAGAACCAGCACCTGACGGACATGAACCTGCGCGAGGGCCTCACGGTGCTCCCCTTCATCGTCCTGGTCGCTGTGATGGGTCTGCAGCCGCAGCCCTTCCTGGACCGGCTGGCGCCTTCCACGGACCGCTTCCTGGCCCGCGCCCGCGTGGGCACGCCGGGGGCCGAGTTGCAGGAGGACCGACTTCGGGTCGAGGTGATGTCCCTGCCATCCCGTCAGGTCGTCGCCGCGCCGTCCGCGCCCGTTCCGTTGGCCGCCGCCCCGGCCGTTCCCTCGCCGCGGCAGTAGCCGCCTGAGCTTCCGACATGAACCTGCCCAATCTCAGCCTGGCAGACTTCCTCCCGCTGCTGCCCGCCATCATCATGGTGGTGGGCGCCTCCATCCTGCTGCTGTCGGAGGTGTTCCTCTCCACGACGGCGTCGCGCGCGTACCAGGCGGTGCTCACCGTGGTGACGGCGGTGGCGGCCGGCGCCACGGCGCTGACGACGATGTTCGAGCCACCCCAGGAGGTGATGCTCGGCTTCGGCGTGATGGACCCCTTCTCCAGCTTCCTCACCTTCGTGGTGTGCGTGGGCCTGGCGCTGGCGACCCTGAGCTCGGTGAGCTTCCTGCGCAAGCGCGGCGCGGAGCGCGGTGAGTTCTACGCGCTGATGCTGTTCGCCTCGGCGGGCATGAGCCTGCTGGCGATGTCGAACGAGCTCATCACGCTCTTCGTCAACATCGAGGTCCTCTCCCTCTCCACCTACGCGCTGACGTCGTACCTGCGGCGTGGCACGCGGCCGAGCGAGGCGGGCTTCAAGTACTTCATCCTGGGCGCCTTCTCGTCCGCGGTGCTGCTCTACGGCGCGGCGCTGCTGTACGGCGCCACCGGCACCACCCACCTGACGGCCATGGCTGGTCCGCTGTCCACCGCCATGTCGTCGCAGCCGGGCCTGGTGTACGCGGGCATCATCCTGGTGATCACGGGCTTCGCCTTCAAGGTCGCCGCGGTGCCGTTCCACATGTGGACGCCGGACGTCTACGAGGGCGCGCCGACGCCGGTCACCGCGCTGATGAGCGTGGGCGTGAAGGCGGCCGCCTTCGCGGCGATGGTCCGCGTGTTCTTCATGGTGGGCAAGGGCGTGGACCCGGAGATTCTGCTGAGCCTGTTCTCCGTGCTGGCCTTCCTCACCATGGTGGCGGGCAACCTGCTGGCGATTCCGCAGCGCAACGTGAAGCGCATGCTGGCGTACTCGTCCATTGCCCACGCCGGCTACCTGCTGGTGGGCGTGGCCGCCCTCTTCGTCACCGGCCCGGGCGAGCAGTTCCGCCTGCTGGGTGCGTCCGCGCTGACGGGCGGCACCCCGCTGGACCTGGCCCGCGCGGAGGCGCTGCGCGGCATCCTCTACTACCTGCTGGCGTACACGTTCAGCGCGGTGGGCGCCTTCGCCATCGTCTCCGTCCTGGAGCGTCGCGAGGACGAGGAGAAGGGCACTGCCTGGGACCTGGAGCGCTTCAGCGGGCTGGCGCAGCGCAAGCCGGGTTGGGCCTTCGCGATGGCGGCCTTCATGCTGTCGCTGGGTGGCATCCCGCCCACCATCGGCTTCATGAGCAAGCTGCTCATCTTCCAGGCCGCCGTGGACGCGGGCCTCATCGGCCTCACCATCGTCGGCGTGCTCTCCAGCGCGGTGGGCATCTATTACTACCTGCGCGTGGTGGTCTACATGTTCATGCGGCCGGTGCCGGAGGGCGCGCAGGCGCTCGAGAAGAGCTGGTCCACCGAGCTGGCGCTGGTGCTGTCCACCGCGGCGGTCGTGATTCTGGGCATCATCCCCGGTCCCATCATGGGCTGGCTGGAGCAGGCCAGCAGCATCTTCGGCCAGTAGCCTCCCGCCTCCGCTGTCACACCCCGCCCGCCCCGGCTTCGTGCCTGGGCGGGCGTCGTGTTTTCAGCGCCCGTGAATCAGGGCGCCGCGTCCACCAGCAGGCCGCGAAGCTCCAGTGTCTCGAGGCGCGTCTGCGCTCCCGCTTCGCGGAGCAGGTGCACCAGGGGCGCGTCATCCGCCACCGTGACATTCAGCGCGGACACGCCCTCCTCCAACTGGCCGAAGGCCGCTTCGAGCAGTGTCCGCGCATGCCCGGGAGACACCGCGAAGAAGGGAAACAAGCTGGGACCGGGGCGCAGGTCCATCATCCCCAACCACCGGCGTGCAGGGACTTGGGGGTCCATGAGCCCCAGCATCCGGTGCGAGTCACTGGCCGCGGAGGCCGCCAGCTTGCCGGGAATCATCCCGAAGGACTCCGTCAGCGCGCCGCAGTCCTCCAGCGACACCGGGACCACGGCCCCGTCCGGTGACGCGAGGGGGAGCGCCGCCAGGTGGGCCCGCGTCACCCGCAACGTGGTGGCCTCGCGCGCCGGCCGCATTCCCAGTGAAGTGTAGAGCTTGAGCGCGGGCGTGTTGTCCCGCTTCACGTTGAGGACCCAGCGGGTGCACCCTTGTGCGCGAAAGTGCCCGGCCAGGTGCGTCATCATCCTCCGCCCCAGTCCCTGCCCCCGGGCGAACGGCGCCACCACCAGTTGCCTCACGAACCCGAAGTCCCCCAGGACGTTCATCACGGTGTAGGCGCCCACACCCTGGGGACCTTCGGCGAACAGGGAGCGCTGAGCGATTTCCGCCGCCCACACGGGCTCGGGCGGCGGGGGCTCATCCACCCCGAGTTCAAGAAACAGCCGGGCGAAGACAGCGTGGTCTTCCAGCCGACCGGGACGCAGCACCCACTGAGATTCAGAGGACCCCACCTGCGCTTCCTTTCGTCGCGAGCCGAGGCAGCTACAGACGCGGAAAAGAAGGCGGCCCGACACCCCAAAGAGGTGCCGGGCCGCGGGTCTTCTCAAGGTGACTCACCGGAAGTGCTGAAGGGGTGGGGGGGAACCGCCTTCAGCCTCGCTTCGATGTGTCCCGCGCATTCCTATAGCAGTCGCCGTGCCAGCAGCCTCGCGGGGAGAAACTCTAGTTTTCTCAAGCACTTGAAGGACTAACTGACGCTGCTGGTGCCCCGCCGCTCCATTTCATGACTGCAATGGAGTTTCAGAAGTGAAAAAGATGAGCAAGTTCAGCCACTTACCTTTTTCACCTATGAACCCGTCCATTTCGGATCTGAATCCATGGTCGCGGGAAAGTTACATGGGTGAGTCTTCCCCCTACTCCAGGGCTATTCCCGGGCCAGCTCACTGGGCGGTCGGAGGTTGAGCCGCTTCATCTTCCGCCAGAGCGTGGTGGAGGAGACGCCGAGCTCATCCGCGACGCGCGCCAGGTCCACCCCGTGCCGCTCCAGGGCCTGGGTGATGGCGTGGCGCTCCGCCTCTTCCACCACCTGGGCCAGCGTGGGCCCCGCGCTGGCGTTGCGCCCGAGCGCCCCGCCCTGCCCGTCCAGGAAGGCGACGCTGGGGGTGCCATGTGCCGGCGTCATGCGGCCCTGCCGCACGGGGAAGTCCTCGGGCAGCAGCTCATCGCCCTCCGCGAGCGCGGCGGCCTGCTCCACCAGGTTCTCCAGCTCGCGCACGTTGCCGGGGAAGCCGTAGCTCATCAGGTGAGACACCGCGGCGGCGGAGAGGCGCTTGGGATTGGGGCTGCGGGCATTGGCCCGCTCCAGGAAGTGCTCCGCCAGCGCTGGCACGTCCTCCAGGCGCTCGCGCAGGGGCGGGACGCGGAGGGCCACCACGTTGAGGCGGTAGTAGAGGTCCTGCCGGAAGCGCTTGTCGCGCACCTCCAGCTCGATGTCCCGGTTGGTGGCGGCGACGATGCGCACGTCCACGCGCAGCGCGGTGGACTCACCGACGCGGCGGACCTCGCCCTCTTGCAGCGCGCGCAGCAGCTTGGACTGGAAGGTGGGGCTGGTCTCCGTCACCTCGTCGATGAAGAGCGTGCCGCCGTCCGCCTCCTCGAAGAGGCCCCGGCGGGACTTCACCGCGCCGGTGAAGGCGCCCTTGGCGTGGCCGAACAGCTCGCTCTCCAGCAGGGACTCGCTGATGGCCGCGCAGTTGACGGGCACGAAGGAGCGGGCCTTGCGGCGGCTGTGCGCATGGAGCGCGCGAGCCACCAGCTCCTTGCCTGTGCCGCTCTCACCCTGGATGAGGACGGTGGCGTCGCTCTGCGCCACGCGCATCAGCCGCGTGGTGAGCTCGCGCATGGCGGCGCTGCGCCCCACCAGGGCGGACAGGCCGTGGCGCTGGTTGAAGTCGGTGGTGAGGTTGTCCACGTCGCGCAGCAGGCGCGCGCGCTCCAGGGCGCGCTCCACGCGGTAGCGCAGCTCGCTCTCCTTGAAGGGCTTGGTGACATAGTCGTAGGCCCCCAGGCGCATGGCCTCCACGGCGCTCTCGATGGAGCCGAAGGCCGTCATCATGATGACCTGGAGCCGGGGTGCCACCTCCAGCGCGCGCCGCAGGAGCGTGAGCCCGTCCATGGGCTCCATCTTCAGGTCTGTCAGCAGCAGGTCGATGCTGCCGCTGGCGAGCTGGGCCAGGGCTTCCTCGCCGGTGGCGGCCTCGAAGACGGTGTAGTTCTCCGCCCGCAACAACAGGGCGGTGGTGGCGCGCATGTTGCGCTGGTCGTCCACGACGAGGAGCCGTCCTCGGGTCGGCGGAGTGTTCGCGTCGGTCATGGGAAGGACGGAGGCTGCGAGAACGGCAGCCGGAAGGTGAAGGTGGTACCGCGCCCCGGGATACTGTCCACGGCGATTTCGCCCCGGTGCTCCTCGAGGATGCGCCTGACGACGGCCAGGCCCAGGCCGGTGCCCTGGGCCTTGGTGGTGAAGAACGGTTCGAAGACGCGGTGGAGCAGCTCGGCGGGGATGCCCGGGCCCTGGTCCACCACGTCGATGCGCAGTTGCTCGCGCCCCGCGTGGGCTTCGCGGCGCGCGCGAACCTGCACGAGTCCACCCTGCGGCATGGACTGGATGGCGTTGACCGCCACGTTGACCAGCGCCTGTCGGATGAGGCGCCGGTCCATGGGTACCGGCGGCAGGCCGGGCTCCACGTCGGATTGGATGCGAATGGAGCGGTCCGCGCCGCCACCCTGCATCCGCGCGGCCTCCAGTGAATCCTGGAGCACGCGGCCCAGGTCCTCCTGCTGGAGCACCGGGTCCCTGGGACGCGTGTAGTCCAGCAAGTCACCGACGATGCGGTTGAGCCGGTCGCTCTCCTCCCCCAGGATGTCGAGCAACATGGCCGCGTCCCCGCCCGGCACCAACAGCCGGCGCAGCGAGGCCACCGCGTTGAAGATGACGCCCAGCGGGTTGCGCACCTCGTGGGCGACAATCGCGGACAGCTCGCCCAGCGCGGCCAGCCGCTCGCGCTTCACCATCTCCGCGCGAGTGGCAGCCAGCTCCGCGTAGCTGGCCCACAGGGACTCGTACAGGCGCGCGTTGGCGATGGACAACGCCAACTGGCCACACGTGGCCTCCGCCAGCTCGATGAGCTCCGGACCGAAGGCGCGCGGGCCCCGCGTGTCGTCCACCACCACCACGCCGATGAGCTCCTCCCGTGAGGTGAGCGGCAGCGCCAGCAGCGCCTTCTCGTCAAAGCGGTGCGCGAGCTCCGGGTTGAAGCCGCCGTCCGCGGCGGCCACGTCCTCCACCGCGATGGGCCTGCGCTCACGCGCCACGCGCGCCGTCAGGCCGTCTCCATGGAGGGGCAGCACCACCGTGCGGAAGTAGTCGCGGTGCGCGATGGAGGCCGCCGCGCCGCGCAGCAGCCGGGCGCCCTCGTCGTACAGCAGGATGTAGCAGTTGGACACGTCCAGCAGGCGGACGAGGAAGTCGGCGGCCACGTCCAGGATGCTCGACGTCTCCAGCACGCCGGACGTGGTGCGCGCCAGGTCCAGCAGGAGGCGCGTCTCGGCCAACTGGCGCGAGGACTCGGCCCGCAGCCGGCGCTGCTCCAGCAGCGTCACCAGCAACTCCGACAGCGTGCCCAGCAGGCGCAGGTCCCGTTCGTCGAAGGGCTTCCCCGGCGCGCGCAGCACCTGGAGCATCCCGCACACCTCGCCGCCGCGAATCAGACACACCGCAGCGCCCGCCCCCAACCGCCCTCCGGACTGCTCCACCAGCGGTGCCTCGTCCGCGGACGAGGACAGCGCGCCCTCCGCGCCACACGACAGCACGCCTGTGAGCCGGCGCGCGTCCGCCGCGTCCTGAAAGCCCACGTGTGAGGACAGCGTCAGCGTGGCTTCGGGAGGCGTCGAGAGGTGCAGGGCCGCGGCGTCCGCCTGGAGCAGTGAAGCGACGCGCTCCAGGAAATCCTCCTGCGTGGGCGGAGACGGCTGCGCGACGAAGCGCGCCATCTGCGCGACCGCCTCCATCTCCCAGCGGCTGCGCGCGCTCTCCGCCTGCACGCGCGCATCCGCCAACGCGGCGCCCACCACCTTGGCGAAGAGCATCAACACCGAGCCATGGTGCGGCGCCACCCAGTGGCCCTCCACCCACAGCACCTCGGCCTGGGGGCCGCCCACGGGCAGGTAGACGTGGGTGGGCGCGGCCTGGTCCGAGCCACCAAAGACGGGGCGCCCATCCGCGAGCGACTCCAGCCCCAGGCGCGCGTCGTCCGGCAGGGGTTCCCCATCCCGAGCCAGCAGGCCCTCGCCGTCCCAGCGCAACAGCCGGGCCCGGAAGCCCGCGGCCTCCAGGCCCTTCAGGGCGACGCGGCGGACGGCGTTCTCCGAGTGCGCGGACACCAGTCCCGCGGAGGTCTCCACCAGCCGCTCGGCCACCGACATCTCCGGCGGCCGGTTCTCCATGGGCACGCAGTTGAGCAGCAGCCCCCCGCCCCCGCGCTCCAGTGCGAAGCGGGACGCGGTGACGGCCACCTCACGCGCCACGCCACCAGCGCAGGGGACCTGGAAGAGCTGGGAGCCCTCATGGAGCGGCGCACCGGCCTCCACCCGCCAGTAGCGTTCGACCACGCGGCTGCGGTCCTCCGGCTGGATGAAGTCCATGACGGAGCGGCCCTCTACCTGGGCGCGTTGCAGGCCGAGCAACGCGACATAGGCGTCATTGGCCACGAGCACCCGTCCCTCCACCACCGCCAGCATGGGGTTGCGGAAGGTGTCGACGAGGACGCGAAGCTCTGCCTCGCTGTAGCGCTTGGTACTCATCCGCGACGCAGCACCCGCTTCTCTCCTACCCGGAGCGTGACCTTCTCCCGGTCGAAGTATTCGGACAGGGGGATGACGAACTTGCGGCTTTGCCCCACCATCTCCTTGAAGTCCTGGGTGGTAATCTCCTTCTTCTCGCGCAGGTGGGCAACCAGGCGCTCGCGCAGTGATGCCAGCGCCCCGGCCGCGAACCACAAGCCCTCCGAGACGCGCACCGCCGCGCCCTCCACCACCATGACGCCCAACAGCTCACGCAGCCGGGAGGCGGGAAGCTGGAGCTTCTGCTCCAGTTCGGGAAGCGAGGGAGGCGCCAGGGCCGCGGCGGACAGCTCTGCCGCCAGCCGCGCCCGAGCGGCAGTGTCCCCCAGGCTCAGCGTGCGGCCGCGCCCCTTGAGGCGTACCACGTCCCGCTCCAGTTCCACCCGTCCTCCTTCCACCAGGGACTGCAACACCCGCTGGAACGCCCGCGCGTCCAGCGCGGACGATAGCCGCTGCCGCAGCTCCTCGCGTGACAGTCCTTCGCGAAGGGGTTCGCGCTCATGGAAGGTAGCCAGCAACGCCAGGGCACGGCCCTGCAACGCCTCGAAGACCTCGCCGGAGAGGTACAGCCGCCGCTCCCGGTCGATGAGGAGCGCGCCGCCCCGCGCCCCCAGCAACTCCAACGCGCGCGTGAGCACCCGGGGCCCCAGCGCCGAGCGGCCGAACAGCTCCGCCTGCGTCAGCCCGCGATAGCCCGCCTGCCGCAGCAGCCAGGCCACCTGCCCCGCCGGGTCCGCCTCCAGCAGGGGCGCCACCGCCGACGCGCCGCCTCTGCGCCGCTTCGGCGGGGAGATGGACAGGATGCGGCCTCCCGCCACCGTGGCGCCTCGTCCCGGAAGGGCTCGCGCGCCGCGCAGGATGAAGCGCTGGCCCACCAACGCACCCACGGAGGCGCCCAGCCGCAGCTGCGCCAGCGTCGTCTCGCCGGGCTCCAGCCGCTCCACATCCAACAGCGCCACCGTGGCCTCCACCTGCGCGGTGCCCAGGTGCAGCAGCAGCTTCGAGCGACGAGGCAACGGCGACGGGGCCGCGGGCAGCAACGTCAACTCGACGTCGAGCATGCGCGTTTCCGGCAGCTCGCCCGCGCGCACCAGCACCATCCCCCGGCGCAACGCCTCCGGCTCCACGCCGGTGAGGTTCACCGCCGCGCGCTGTCCCGCCTCCACGACGGACACAGCGTCGCCATGACGCTGCACCCCGCGCACGCGCAGCGGACCGGGCAGCCCAGGCAGGAGCGACACCGCGTCCTCCACCGCCAGCGCTCCCGACAGCAGCGTGCCCGTCACCACCGTGCCAAAGCCCTTGATGGTGAACACGCGGTCGACCGGCAAGAAGGCGGGGCCCTCCGAAGGCCGCTCGGGCAGCGCCGCCGCGGCGCGGGTGAGCGCGGCGCGCAGCGCGTCCACTCCCGCACCCGTTCTGGCGGAGCAGGCCACCACGGGCGCCGACTCCAGGAAGGTCCCCACGGTGAGCGCGGACAGGTCGGCCTCCACCAGCGCGCGCCACTCCGGGCCCAGCTCCGCCAGCGTGTCCGACTTGGTGAGGGCAATGACGCCGGCCCTCACGCCCAGCAGCCGGCAGATGTCCAGGTGCTCGCGCGTCTGGGGCATCACGCCCTCGTCCGCGGCCACCACCAGCACCACCAGGTCCACGCCGCCGGAGCCAGCGGCCATGGCCTTCACGAAGCGCTCGTGGCCCGGAACGTCCACCACGCCGGCCACGGCGCCGTCATCCAGCGTCAGGTGGGCGAAGCCCAGCTCCAGGGTGATGCCGCGGCGCTTCTCTTCCTTCAGCCGGTCGGTGTCGATGCCGGTGAGCACCTTCACCAGGGACGTCTTGCCATGGTCGATGTGGCCCGCCGTCCCGACAATCATGGCGTCACCGCGCCAAGGCTCATGCGCCAGCCTTGTCCGGGTCCTCGTCGAAGCGCGCGTCGCCGGTGGAAGGCTCGTAGTCCCAGGGGAAGACCATGAGCGAGGCGGTGGAGAGCGCCGAGTAGTCCGGCGAGAAGCCACCGGGCTTCGTCACGAGGCACGCGGTGGCCACCTTCTTCGCGCCCGCCTCGCGCGCCAGGGCGGAGGCCAGCTCCAACGTGTCACCGCTGGAGGCCACGTCATCCACAATCAACACGCGACGGCCCTTCAGCTCCGCGGGCATCTCCCCGGCGAGCTGCGGCGTTTTCGACGTGCGAGGCGCGGCGCTGCCCCGGTCCCTGCTTCGGCGGCTGATGCGCACGGGGAAGAACGGACAGCCGAGCGCCCCCGCAAGCGCGCCGCCCACGAAGACTCCGCCGTGGGCCACACCGACCACCACCTGGGGTTCGAAGGTCTCCTGAATGGAACCCGCGAGCTGCTGGACCGCGCGGTCGAACTCCTTCCAGGACAGCTCCTTCACGCCGCTGGACGCGGACCGGCTTCGGGACTGGTCCTTCCCCGTCGGCTGGCGCGGGGCCTCCACCTGCGGCGCCAACACGACGTCCGCGGGAATGGAGACGAGCTTCTCCGCCTGGACCGCAGGGGACTTCTTCGAAGAGGCCTTCTCGGTGGACTTGCTCTGCCGCTTGGTCGCCACGGCGCTGAACTCCGGCTGGGGTGTGTGCGGCCCCGTCATACTCCGAGGGCCGCACGGTGGCCACATCCGGCCACACCCCAGACGTCGTCTTTGTATCGCGGCAACACACGCACTGCGTGCGCGAGCGCTCAGCCGGCCAGCCGCTCCTCGACCATCCGGTCCGCCACCTGCTCGGGGCGCAGGCCGGACTCCTTCGCGCGGGTCAGCACCGTGTCGATGGTGTCGAAGATGAGGGAGGCGCGGGCGTACGCCTTGTCCCGGTCATACCCCGCCCACTCCTGGGCCACGTTGATGAGGCCGCCGGCATTGGCCGCGTAGTCGGGCACGTAGAGGATGCCGCGCCGGGCCAACTGCTCGCCGTGACGCGACGTGAGCAGCTGGTTGTTGGCCGCGCCGCACACCGCCTTCACGTTCAGCAGCGACAGGGTGGTGTCGTTGATGGCGCCGCCCAGCGCACAGGGGGCGTAGATGTCCGCCTCCATGCGATGGAGTGCGTCGGCGTCCACCGCAGTGACGCCGTACTGCGTCACCGCCTGCTGCACGCTGGCGGGGTTGATGTCGCTCACCCACACCTTGGCGCCGCGCTGGTGCAGCTCCTTCACCAGGTACATGCCCACGTGCCCCACGCCCAGCACGGAGACGCGCAGGCCCTTCAGGTCCGGGCTGCCGAAGACGTGCTTCGCCGTGGCTTCCATGGCGCGCGCCACGCCATATGCTGTCACCGGCGACGGGTCTCCGCTGCGCTCCTTCAGCCCAACGACATACTTCGTGTGGCGGCGCACGTGCTCCATGTCGTCGGGGCTGGTGCCGCTGTCCTCGGTGGTGATGTAGCGCCCGCCCAGGGACTCCACCGCGCGGCCGAAGGACTCGAAAATCTTCGCACGGTCGAAGCTGCCGCGCGGCAGCATGATGACCGCCTTGCCGCCGCCGTGGGGGACCCCCGCGAGCGCGGCCTTGTATGTCATTCCGCGCGCCAGCCGGAGCGCGTCCGCGACGGCCTCTTCCTCGCTGGTATAGGTGGACAGCGCGCGAGTGCCGCCCAACCCCGGACCGAGCTTCGTGTTGTGCATGCCCACAATGGCACGCAGGCCCGACTTCGAATCACTCAACAAGTGGACGGCTTCGTAGCCGCCCTCAAGCAACTGCGTGAAGTAGCTCATGGCGCGCGGCAAGTACCGTCGCGCCTCGTGCAAGTCAAATGGCGCCGCGCTCCAACAGGCCGCGGATTTCGTCTCCAGGAATGACATAGCGCGTCGTACAGAACTGGCACGTCGCCTCCGCCTGCCCTTCCTTCTCCAGAAGGTCCGTCAATTCCTCACGTCCCATGGCCAGGAGCGCGCGCAGCACGCGGTCCTTGCTGCACGAACAACCGAAGCGCAGCGGGTAACGCGACATGACCTCGAAGTCGGGCTCCGGCAGCAGCGCGCGCAGCACGGCCGCTGCCCCCGCCTCGCCGTGCGCCTGGAGCGAGGGCACGAAGTCACGGCGCAGCCGCTCCCCCAGCGCCGCGAAGGCCTCCATGTCCGCGCTGGGAAGCGGCTGGACGAGCAGGCCGGCGACGCGGCCCAGCGGCTCCGTGGCCCCACCTTCCGGCAGCTGCGCCAGCAGCACATGTGACGGGAGCTGATCCGACTGACGGAAGTAGCGCTCCAGGTCGGCCGCCAGGTCGAAGGCCTCCAGCTCCACCGCGGAGCGGTAGTACTCGCCGCCGCCCAAATCCCGCAGCACGGACAGGAAGCCCTTGTTCCCCAGCACGGGGCGCCAATGGTACTGCCCGTCGTTCCCGGAGTACTCCACGTAGGTGTTCTTCACGTATCCGCGGACGAGCCCGGACGTGTCCCCATCCACGAAGAGGCCGCGCAGGGGGCCGTCACACTCCACCTGGATGTTGATGCGGGCGTCGCCCTTCTGCAGGGCCCCCATCAGGGCGGCGGCGGTGAGGGCCTGCGACAGGAGCACGGCGGCGGCGGGCGCGGTGCCATGGGTGGCACGCGCCTGGCGCGACAGCTCCGTCGTGGTGGCGAGCACCACGCGCAGGTCCGTGTTCTTCAACATTCCACTGAGAAGCTCGTCGGACATATCGATGGCAACTAGCGTGCCCGAGCCCGCATTGCCCGCCAACGACAGAAGGCGGGACCCCCTGCGCCCGGCAGGAGGGCAGCAGTGGGGACCGGGGTGACGCATAAGGTCAGCCTTATGCCTCCGTGTGGGTGTGCTGGCATGCCGGGGTGAGGAAGAAATCCAGCCCGGGCGCTGGACCGGCTATAAACCGCCGTCCGACTGTCACTTGCCCTCGACCGTGGACGCGGCAAGACGCCCGCGCACCGCCGCTGGAGATTCGATGAGCACCCAAGCCGCTGCCGCAGTAGAAACGAAGACACCGCTCCTCAAGTCCCGCCTGGGCTCGTTCCTCGCGGTGGTTCCCCTGTCCATCTGGGTCGTCAACCACCTGTGGGACAACCTCTCCGCCTTCAACGGCGCGGACGCCTGGCAGAAGTCGGTGACGACGTACGCCAACCCGTTCTCCCAGGTCTTCACCTTCATCATCGTCCTGCTGCCGCTGCTGATGCACACCGGCTGGGGCCTGGTGCGCCTGTTCAGCTTCCGGCCGAACAACGCCCGCTACAACAACTACGGCAACCTCAAGTACATCCTCCAGCGCATCACCGCGGTGGGCGTGCTGGCCTTCCTGGGCGCCCACATCTGGCTGGCCTTCCTCTACCCGCGGCTGGTGCTGGGCCACCCGGAGGCGTTCGACGACATCGCCCGGGAGATGCACCACCACGTGCCCACCCTGGTCGTCTACCTGCTGGGCACCCTGGGCACCTCCTACCACCTGGCCAACGGCCTCCAGGGCTTCGCCATGGGCTGGGGTCTGCTCTCCAGCGAGCGCTCCATGCGCAAGTTCGAGCCGGTGGTCATCATCCTCTTCCTGGTCCTGACGGCGATGAGCTGGGCGGTCATCTACGCGCTCTACACCGCGGGCGCCGCCTTCAGCCCCGTGGGTGCCACCCCTCCGTGACGCGGCCCGGGCCCGGCGCTCCCGGGCCTGGAAGTCCAGGCGCACGAAGCACACCGGCCGCCCCCGAGACTTCCGGGGAGCGGCCGGTTTCATTTCCAGGGCGCCGCTGGCTTCAGCCGGGCCTAGAAGGGGATGTCGTCGTCGCCGTTGCCGCCGCCAGGGCCACCGCCCATGTCGTCCGGAGGCGGCTGACCGTAGTCGTTGTGGTCTCCCCCACGCGGCTGGGAGAAC
>NZ_VHLB01000122.1:0-20469 GCF_006547365.1 Myxococcus sp. AB056
GGGCGTCTCGTGGGCTCGGAGATGTGTATAAGAGCCAGGAGTGATGCTCCCGTCCGCAGCCGTCACGAGCCTGCCAACGCTCGAGTCGCCGCCCAGCGTCGCCACGCCTCGTCCATGCTGACTGGGAGCGACGACCTCCTATACTTCCGCCATCATGACGGAGCCGAACTGGCTGAACTGGACGCGGGAACTCCAAGCAATCGCCCAGACAGGGCTCACATTCGCGCGCGACCCTTATGACCGCCAGCGCTACGAAATGCTGCGCGCGCTCGCATCCCAAATCATGGCGGAACATACGACCGCTCCTGCCGAGCGAATCGAGTCTCTATTCGAAGGTGAAAGCGGATACGCCACCCCGAAAGTCGATGTCCGCGGAGCGGTGTTCGACGAACAAGGCCGAGTGCTCATGGTGCGGGAGATCTCCGATGGCGGGGCTTGGACGCTGCCCGGCGGCTGGGCTGACGTGAACCGGACGCCAGCGGAGAACGTCATCAAAGAAGTACGGGAGGAGAGCGGATTCGAAGTGCGTGTGCGCAAGCTCGCGGCTGTCTGGGATCGCAACCGTCAGGGGCACCCGCCTGCGGTATTCTCGTGCTGCAAATTCTTCTTTATCTGCGAGTGGGTGGGGGGAACGGCGGCGACGAGCGTGGAAACGTCGGAGGTGAGATGGTTCCGCGAAGACGAGCTGCCCGATGACATTTCTCTCGCCCGGGTGCTTCCCAGTCAGGTCCGGCGCATGTTCACGCACGCGCGCGACGCCGCGCTTCCGACCGACTTCGATTGAGCCGAGCCGCCAGCCGCTTCGAGGGCTGCGCGCTGCCACGACGGCGGCCCTTTCGGTCCAGACTCCTCCGCCTTGAGGCCTTCGACTGGCTCCACGCTGCTGGCCTTGAGGGCCGGGTAGATGAAGGCGAGATAGGTGACGACCAAGAGCTCGAAGCCCATCTTCAGGTCGCCGCGGCCACTGCCCGCGGCGATGAAGCCGGTGTTGACGCCCAGCACCAGCACCAGGAAAAGGGCTCGACCTGCGACCCGGTTCATCCCCAACGAGCGCGACCATCGCCCGACACTGGGCCCACGACACGCCCGCCGTGCACCACGAGCAGGCGCTCAGGGTGGGCGGCGACGGCCTCGGGGACGCTGCTTGCTGCAATCACGACCAGGTCTGCGCGGCAGCCGGGATGCAGTCCGTAATCGGTGATTCCGAGCACCTCCGCTGCGGAGTCGGTAACGAGCGAAGACGCGTACTTCAGGTCGTCGTCGGACATCAGCTCGGCTTGGAGCCCGATGATGGTCGCTCGTTCGAGCATGTCCGCGGTTCCATACGGCCACCAGGCGTCTCGGATGTTGTCGGAGCCGGCGAACACTCGGACGCCATGCTCGCGTAGAGCCCGCAGCGGTGGCATCGAGCGGCTGGGGCCGTTCGTCATGATGGCGACCCCGGCTGCGCCGAGAGCGGCGGCCGTTCGTGCGAGCTCGTGCTCGTCGATCTGCCCGAGCGCGTAAGCATGGCTGACCGCGACCTTACCGCTGAGCCCCAACGCCTTCGTACGTTCGGCAATGGCGCGTAGTTGTTGGGTGCCGACCTCGCCGCCGTCGTGAAGGTGGATATCAATCCCCGAGCCGTGCCGGTCGGCGAGCCCGAAGACAATGTCGAGCTGACCGTCGACGTCGCCGTCGAAACCGGCAGGGTCGAGTCCGCCGATCACGTCGGCGCCCTCCGAGAGCGCCGCATCGAGCAGGTCGGCAACCCCTTTCGCGGTGACGATGCCGCTTTGCGGGAACGCGACCAGTTGGATACCGAGCCGATCCCGAAAAGCTTCACGCACCTCGAAGAGGGCGTGCAAGCCATCGAGCTTTCCAACCGGGTCGATGTCGACATGGGAGCGGATGTGACCGGTGCCGAGGGACACCATGCGGTTGGCGAGGGCCGTGGCTCGCTGCGCGACCGAAACGCCGACTTCGTTGCGCTGAGCGCGCTCGTCCACGGTCCGCTGCCGGATTGAATCCGCCGCGCGGTGCGGCTGCCACGGCGCTCCGAAGAAGGTCTTGTCGAGATGGCAGTGGCCGTCCACCAGCGCGGGGAGCAGCAATGCGCCATCGAGTTGAATGGATGTCGCTTCGCGGTGAGCGCTCTTGCCCGTGTCCGGTCGATGTTCGTCGATCGACGCGATGCGGCCATCGCGGAGGAGGACGTCCACGCGGCGGCCGTCAGGAAGGGTTACGTTCACCAGCTCGACTGGGGTGGACGTACGGGAGGAGTCGACTGACTGACGCATCCGTAGCTCCTTATCGGTCATCCCTGATGGCGCTTCCACTCGTCGTACAGTCCGTGCTCGTCCGCCGGGCGCAGAGGCCGCAAGGCGAGGGACTGGGCTTGGGGCTCGCGGGTCAACTGCGCGTAGATCGGCGCTGTGGAGAGGCCGAAGGCTTCGCCCTCCTCGTTGGAGTAAGCGAAATAAGCGCCCTGGATTCCGCACAGGTACATGGCGGCCAGACACATCGGGCAGGGATGACCACTGGCATAGACGACGCAGCCGCTCAGGCTGGCGCTACCGAGGCTCTGGCTCGCTTTGCGAATGGCCAGAAGCTCGGCGTGGGCGGTGGGATCCTTCGTCTGATTGACCTCGTTGACCGCGCGCGCAATCACCCGACCGTCGCGCACGAGCAAGGCCCCGAAGGGACGACCACCGGACTTGACGTTGGTGCGAGCCAGGGCGATGGCCTCGCGCATGAATTCTTCGGCGGACGGCTCCATCAGCGACCTCCAGCGGCTACGAGCATCTTGGCAATCGCGTCTTGTTTGCGCTCGCGGGCGTGCTGGAGCGGCGTGACGCCGTTTCCGTCCGCCAGGTTGACGTCGGCGCCTCCATCAATCAGGAGACGAACGATCTCCTGGTGACGTGGCCCGCCGTCGCTGAGCAGGATCGCCTCGAGCAGTCCAGTCCAGCCCAGGCGGTTGACGTGGTTCGGATCGACGCCGGCTTGCAACAACGTTTTCACGACCTCCACATGGCCGCGTTCACAGGCCGGAATGAGCGCAGTGCCGCGGTAGCGGTTGGTGCTCTTCAGGTCGGCGCCGTTCTTCAAGGTCAGGCGCAGGATCTCCAGGTACCCCCGCGCTCCAGCCAGGAGGTAGGCGCTATCGAGCTGGCGGTTCTGGAGGTTCACATTCGCTCCTGCCTCGATGAGGGCGCGGGCGGCAGCCACGTGGTTCCCGTCAGTCGCCAACAAGAGCGACGTGTTGCCCGCTGAGTCTCGGGCGTCTACGGCCGCCCCCTGGCGCAGCAGCTCGGAGACCATCGCCGCATCGCCCTTCTCTGCGGCCCGCAAGAGGGCCTCGGGCGGCACGGGAGAGCCGCCGTCCCCGGCTCCCGCAGAAGCTGAGCAGGCCATCGTGAACAGCGTCATGAGCATCACCCTCCAAATGTTCGCCAGGTGCACGACTTCACCTCCTGACGAGGTGCTCTAATCCCCGGCCATCCCATGCGGAAGCGAAATGCCGGAATGATTACCAGTGGGGTTCTGAATAGTTCGGCCGAGAGCCCTTTGTGGAGACACCCGGATGATCAATCTCTTCTTGCTGCGAAGCTTCGTCGCGGTCGTTGAAACGCATGAGTGATGCGCTCGTCCGGTGGACAGGTCGCTTGAGCCCCCTTGGGGTGATCTGCCCCCGTTCTTCGGACCACCCCGGCCCCCAGGGCATCGGGCATCGACAAGCATCGGTGGACAGGTGCCCCGGCCATGCTTCTCTTGATCGCAGGGGGTGCCATGTCCTTCGAGGATCGTGTCGATGCGGGCCGGCGGCTCGCCCAATTGCTGCGCGAGCGTGGATACACGGGTGAAGGCACGCTCGTCCTGGCGTTGCCCCGCGGGGGTGTACCTGTGGCCTTTGAGGTGGCAACAGCACTGGGCGCACCGCTGGACGTCTGGGTGGTCCGCAAGGTCGGTGTGCCGGGCTACGAGGAGCTGGGCCTCGGCGCGGTCGCGGAAGGCGGTGTCGCGTTCGTCAACCGGAGGCTGATGGACGAGGTGGGCGTCACCGAGGCGGACCTGCAAGGCCTCGTCCGTCAGAAGACGGATGAAGTGAAGGTCCGGGTGGCGCGCTTCCGCCAGGGCATCGGGGCGCCTCGAATCGAAGGCCAGCGCATCATCCTGGTGGACGACGGCATCGCGACGGGAGGTACCGTCCGAGCGGCCATCCAGGCGCTCCGCATGCACCGGCCCAGCAGCATCATCCTCGCGGTCCCCGTCGCTGCATCCCAGACGCTCGCAGAGCTCGCCCCCCTGGCGGATGACATGGTGTGCGTGATTTCAACGCCGTCGCTGTATGCCATTGGCCAGTGGTACGCCGACTTCCAGCAGGTTCCAGATGAAGCGGTCGCGACGCTACTGGCACAGGCCCGGCTCATCCTCGGTCACGACCGTCACGCACCGCCCGGCGACACGGCCCACTCCTGACCGGGCGCCCCGAAGCATCAGCGAGCCACCACCACCCGGGCCGCGATATCCCGGTCTCACAGGAGCCCACCGGGCGCAGTTCATCCCGGCCTTCCGAAGGAGCCGCCGTTCCGGCGCAGGGATGCCAGCTCGAGCCCTGCCGTGCATCACGCTCCATCCCCACCCTTCACAGGAGGCCATCAGGCCCGAGCAGGAGCGAGTGATGCCCGTCTACGAGTTCTACTGCCGCAAGTGTAAGGAGCCCTTCACCGAGATCATGAGCGTCAAGGAGCACGATGAGCGAACGCCCAAGTGCCCACGCTGCCAGGAGACGAAGGAGGTGGAGAAGCGCATTTCCACCGTTCATACCGTGACCACCAAGAAGTGGCTGACGCTCTGACGGGCTTGCTCCGCGCCGCACCTGTGGCGGGGGGCCGACTCACGATGATTCCGGATACGCCGGACAGGGAGCGGAGCGCCAATGGCTCGACGCCTTCGGCCTCGGGGAAGGTGCTCACCCTCCTGCTCTGCGGAGATGTGATGACGGGCCGGGGCATCGACCAGGTCCTGCCCCACCCTGCTCCGCCGGGCCTTCACGAGGACTACCTGAAGGATGCGCGGGACTACGTCCGGCTGGCAGAGGAACGCAATGGCCCCATCCGGACGCCCGTCGGCTTCGGTGAGCTCTGGGGTGACGCGCTCGACGAGATGGAGCGAGCCGCGCCGGATGTTCGAATCATCAACCTGGAGACGAGCGTCACCACAAGCGAGGCGTGGTGGCCAGACAAGGGCATCCATTATCGCATGCACCCGGAGAACGCGGCGTGCCTTACAGCCGCCCGGATCGATTGCTGCGCGCTGGCGAACAACCACGTGCTGGACTGGGGCTATCCGGGGCTCCTCGAAACGCTGGCCACCCTCCAGCGCCTGGGCATTGCCACCGCGGGGCTCGGGGAGGACCAGGAGCGAGCACGGCGACCGGCCATCCTGGATGTGACCGGGGGCCGGGTCGCCGTGTTTTCGTTCGGTGATAGCAGCAGCGGAATCCCGCCCGTCTGGGCCGCGACGGAAGACCGGCCCGGCGTGGATCTGCTGCCAGCGCTGTCACCCACCGCAGTGCGGCAACTGGGCGAGCGCGTCGCGGACGTCAAACGCACGGGCGACATCGTCGTTGCCTCCATTCACTGGGGCGGCAACTGGGGCTATGCCGTGCCGGACGCGCAGCGGGCCTTCGCGCGAGCGCTCATCGATGAGGCCGGCGTCGACCTCATCCATGGCCACTCGTCGCACCACCCTCGCGGCATCGAGGTCCACCGGGGCCACCTCATCCTCTACGGCTGCGGAGACTTCCTGAACGACTATGAGGGAATCTCTGGCCACACGGCCTTCCGTCCAGACCTGACGCTGCTGTACCTGGCATCCATCGCCCCGGCCACTGGTCAACTGACGGGCCTCCGCATGCTCCCGATGCAGCTGCGCCAACTCCGTCCCCATCATGCTTCACGACAGGACGCTGAGTGGCTGGGCGGCGTCCTGGACCGGCAGGGGCGGAACCTTGGGACCCGCACGCGGCTGGCATCAGACGGTAGCGGTGCGCTCGTCCTTCAGTGGACGTGAGCCTCCCAGACAAGCGACGAGCGGCCTCAGGGCCCCTGGCTCCCCCGCACAGCGGCGGAACCTCCTTGGACGCGGTGAGCGCACGCCTCCGGTCCAATGCAACCGGGCCCTCAGCCTTTCAACACCGCGAGCGGCACCAGCCGCGCCACCTTCCGCGCGATGCCAGCCGCCTCGACCGCGTCCACCACCCGATCCACGTCCTTGTAGGCCAGGGGTGCTTCCTCCGCGAGCTCCGCATTGGAGGGACACTCCACGGCGATGCCCTGACGATTCAGCGCCGCGCGCAGCTCACTTCCCACCACCTGGCGTTTGGAAGCGGCCCGGCTCAGCCGCCGTCCCGCCCCATGGCAGGCGCTGCTGAGTGAGATGGCCTCGGCAGCCTCCTGCCCCACCAGCACGAACGACGCCGTGCCCATGCTTCCGGGGATGAACACCGGCTGGCCGACCTGATGGTAGGCCGCGGGCAGCTCGGGGTGCCCTGGACCGAAGGCCCGCGTCGCGCCCTTGCGGTGTACACAGAGGCGCTGGCCTCCATGCGGCTCCAACTTCGCGATGTTGTGGGCCACGTCATAGACGATGCGAGGCCACGCAGCGGAACGGTCTCCGAACCACCGGCGGAACACCTCGCGCACCCGGTGGGTGAGCACCTGCCGGTTGGCCCAGGCGAAGTTGGCCGCGGCGCACATGGCCGCGAAGTAGTCCTGCCCCTCCGCCGACGACAGCGGCGCACAGGCGAGTTGACGGTCCACGAGCTGAATGCCCTCGCGAGCCAGGGCGCGGTCCATGGTGCGCACCGCATCCGTGCAGACCTGGTGACCCAGTCCGCGCGAGCCCGTATGGATGAGCACGGTGAGCTGGCCCTCGAACAGCCCGAGCGCGGGGGCCGCCTCCGAGTCGAGGACGCGCTCCACCCGCTGCACTTCCAGGAAGTGGTTGCCGCCACCGAGCGTGCCAAGCTGGTCATGCCCCCGCTCCTGGGCCCGGACAGAGACCTTGGCTGTGTCGGCGCCATCGAGGCAGCCTCTGGCCTCCAGGTAGTCGACGTCCTCCGGTGTTCCCAGTCCCAGCACGTCCACCAGATAGGGGACGCCCTCCGTGAGGACCCGGTCCATCTGCTCGGGCGCCAACGACAGGCGGCCATGCCGGCCGAAGCCTGTGGGAATGCTCCGAGCGAGGTCGTGAGCCACCTTCGGCAGGACCTCCTTCACGTCCTCGTGCCGAAGCCCGGTCGCCAGCAATCTCACGCCGCAGTTGATATCGAACCCGATGCCGCCCGGCGAGATGACGCCATCCGGCAACGCGGTACCCGCCACGCCGCCCACGGGGAAGCCGTAGCCCTCGTGCATGTCCGGCATCCCGATGGCGAAGCCCTGGATGCCCGGCAGTGTGGTGACATTGACGAGCTGAGGCACGCTCCGGTCCTGGACCATCTGCTGGAGCAACTCCGAGTCCGCGACGATGCGGGCCGGTACCCGCATGTCCTCTCGGAAGCCCTGGCCCAGTTCATACAGGGCGGGCCCTATCTGTCGGATGAGCGGCTCGAGCTGCTGCGTGACCTCGGAATGTGTCTCCATGCTTGCCTCATGACAGGGGGGTCTCAGACATCGAGGACGACCGTGGCCGTGAAGCCGTCGTCGTGCTCGTGCAACTCCAGGCCATGGAAGGTGGCGGCCTTCACAGCGGTCTTCAGCACGAGAGGCGAGACGCCACGAATGTGGGCGCGCAGCGACCGCTCTTGGAGCTCGTCCACCACGAGGTCCGTGTAGACGCGCTTCGTCAGGTCCGAGCGGGCGATGAGCTCATTGAGCCAGTCGACGAGCAGGGCCTCGGTGTCCGCCGCCACGAGCGTGACGCGCTCCCCCGCCGATTCTGGCGAGGGCTGCGGCAACGGTGCCTCTCCGAGCATGAGCTCCGCGAGCGCATACCCGGCCTCCTCGAAGAGCTCCGGGAGTCCCGTGCCTGAGATGCGGAGTTGAACCTCACTGACGTGCGGTTCGAATTGATGCGTACCTGACTCCACGACCGCCTCCTTCCCGCGCCCGAAGTGGAGATGCTCCCATCCGACGACAACCTCGTTGACGGCTCACGAAGGCGACGGTGGCGAAGCGTCCTGCTCCTCTGTTCCCCTGGAGCGCGTTGATTGTTCGAACTCGGCCTCCGACGGCGGGCCTGTCCGCACCGGAAGTTCCAGCCGCCGCCATGCCGACATGCCGCCCAGCACGTTCGCGACCTGCTGGAAGCCGTTGCGGAGCAGGATGCTCGTGGCAAGTCCGGAGCGGTGGCCCGTGCTGCACACCACCGCGACCGGATGGTCCTCGCGCAGTCCCAGCTTGGAGAGGCACTCCTCCAGCTCTGTCACATACGCATGTCGTGCGCTCAGGATGTGGCCACGCTCGAACTCCGAGCGCTCTCGCACGTCGAGCACCTGGAAGCCCTCCAACTGGGAAAAGAGCGCCTCGGGCGTCAGCGTGCCGCTGCTCTCGATAGGCAGCCCCGCGTTGCGCCATGCCCCGAATCCCCCCGTGAGGATGCCCTCCACCTGGTCGAGGCCGACGCGGGCCAGGGCCAGCACGGCCTCCTTCGAGTCCGCGTGCGCAGGCAGGACGAGGAACAGCGGCGTGCTCGGCTGTACCATCTGTCCACTGAACACGGACAAGCCCTGCATCCAGACATTCAGCGAGCCCGGGATGTGCCCCCCAGCGAAGGACTCGGGCTCACGCACGTCCAGGACAAGGCCACTGTGACTTGCCCACTGAAAGCGTTTCGGCTCCAGGAAGGGGATGGCGGATGAATCCGCGGAGAGTGGCACGCCACCGCGGATGTTCACCTCCTCCATGCGCGAGAAATACGAAGGCCGGTGAAGCCGCTCCTGCACCTTGCGCTGGATGAAGTCGCTCCGGCTGGAGGTGAACACGGGGTTGTGCAGGCGCTCGAAGCCCAGTGTCGTCAACTCCCTGTCCGCGATGCCGCTTCCACACACCGAGCCTGCTCCGTGGGCCGGGAAGACCAGGGTCTGGTCGCCCAGGGGCAGGACCTTCTGATGGAGCGAATCAAAGAGGAGCGCGGCATTCTCGTAGACCCGCTCTGGCGCAGCCAGGTCCGTGCGCCCGGTCTCTCCAGCAAAGAGCGCGTCGCCCGTGAAGACGCCCCAAGCCTGGGCATGGTGGGGATCCAGGTAGACGGCCCAGCTCATGCTCTCTGGAGTGTGCCCCGGCGTATGAAGCGCCACCAGCGTCAAGGCCCCCAGGTGTAGCCGCTCTCGCTCGCCCATCCGCACGTCGGCATGGCCGGTGATGGGGTGCCGGCCAGCCACCACCTGCGCGCCTGCAATGCGGGCAAGCGCGGAAGTGCCCTCAACGAAGTCTTCCTGGCGGTGCGTCTGGAGCACGTAGCGCAGCCGCAACTCCTGTCGCCGCAACACGTCCAGGTAGACGTCGACATCACGCCGGGGGTCGACGACGAGCGCCTCGCCGTCACTGCCCAGGATGTAGGTGATTTGGGCAAGGCCCTCGGTCTTGATGGCCTGGAAGTACATGGCCCCTCCTCCGCTGAAGGTGGGCGCCATGACTGGAAAGAGCATCACGGGCACGATGCGTTGCCGCCTGCATGGCCCGTCGGGGGTCCGGCCAGGAGCGGAGCTTCCTTCCCCTCTTCTGAGTCGCTACCGCACGCCTGCCTGCATGAATGGCGTCCGTGGAATTTCCATCTCGCCTTCGCAACGCCGCGTGGAGGGCCGCGGGTACCTTCCGACCACGCAGCCGTCGCGTGATCGAGAAGTGCGGCTTCGCCGTCGAGGGCACGCTGTGCAACTTCGAGCCTGCGCCTACGGAGGAGCAGCGCAGCAACGGCCTCCAGTTGGCTCCACGCTCGATCATCGGCGCGCTGGTGCCCGAGGACGTACCAGGGCTGCCCTGGTACGCGGACGTGGCGCGTGCGCTCGCCGTCTTCGACTGGAGGGGCGAGCGCGTGCAGACGCTCAGGGCACCAGTTCGGCCGTGAGCGTGGATGCAGGTGATTCGAGAGTCTCTGGGACACGAAAGGATTGCGGTCCCCGCGGAAGGGACCGTCACCTGGAATGCCGCGCGCCAGCGTCAGGAGATTCTGATGCTGGAGGTGTTGTTGTTCATCGCGCCAAGGCTCGGGGCGTCGGAATTCACGGGCAGCGTGTCGCCGGAGAAGTTGTCGTGCTTGTATAGGACGACCGCCAGGCCCTGCGGCTTCACCGAGCTGATGGTGTTGTTGTCGATGCCGTACCGCTCCAGCTCGGCCTGGGTGTACTGGCCAGGAGGCAGGTCCACCTCCTTGCCATCGAACTGCTCTTTGTAGAAGAACCTGGCCCTGGGCTGCACGGGCACGGATATGACCCTGATGCTGGAGACGTTGTTGTTCAGCGGGCCCAGTTCCTCAGCGTTGGCCACCACTTCGATCTGGTCGCCGGTGAAACCATCGTTCTGGTAGAGGACAGCCTTCACGCCAGGCGGCACCTTCACCGAGCTGATGGTGTTGTTCTCGATGCCCAGCGCCTCCAACTGTGCCCGGGTGTAGTTGCCAGGCGGCAGATCGACCTGTTTACCCTCGAAGTCTTCGTTGTAAAAAACGGTAATGCTTGCCATTGCAGTTCTCCTCCCTGGAGCGGTCCTGGCCATTCGTTGCCAAAACCGCCGGAAGCATTGGGCACCGCAATCCGGAAAAGCAATCCGGCTACAGTACCGTATCCGTCTGGCCAAGGACGTGCTGAGAGGCGTTGAGTGCGGAGTCGGCGCCAAGGACCCTTGCGGGAATGTCAAAGCCGGTGGAGAAGCAGGAGTGGTTCCGGGTCGCGTGCGTACCGCTGCCCACCGCGAACTGCGCCAGCAGCACAGCGCACCCGTCCTCGTGCGACTGCACGCCTGGCTCGAAACCCAGGCATCACGCCCCCCCGCCCAAGAGTCCACTGGGCCAGGCCATTTCCTATGCTGCTGAAGCAGTGGGAGGCCCGCACCCGCTTCATGGAGAATGAGCGCATTCCTCTCGACAACAACCGCTCGGAATCGGCGCTGCGGAAGGCTGTCCTGGGCCGCAAGAATCTCCTCTTCGTCGGCCACGAGGCCGCGGGCGAAAACCTCGCGGGCCTCTACGCGCTGGTGGCCACCTGCGAGGCCAATGGCGTCAATCCCGAGGCATACCTCGCCGACGTCCTGCTGCGCGTGCAGACACATCCCAACTCACGCATCGGTGAACTGCTGCCCCACGAGTGGAAGCGGCGAAGCGTCGCCGACCCGCCCGACTCACCCCTCCAGCCCAGTCCCTGAATCCTCGCGGCGTGCGTCGACCACGGTCCTCGTCCGTCGGCAACCGCTCACGTCACGTCATTGCCCGGACGGTTGCACCGTGCCGCGCGGGTGGGCCTGGGAGCGTCAGTTCGCTCCCAGGCTCCAGCGCTGCACCAGCTCCGTCCTGCGGGACGGGTCCTTCAGCAGCTGGTTGGCCCAGTGCAGGGGGCCGGCCCGCCGCACCATCTCGAACTCGGCCGCGAGCAGGGGGATGACCCAGAGCAGGTTCACGGGCGCGCCTGGAGGCAGGGGCACGGTGGGCCCCTGTGCGATGACGAAGTGGCGCAGCCCCAGGAGCGGGTCGGAGACGACGGCGATGTCGCCCGGCGCCCAGGCCGACTGGCTGCCCTCGTTCGATTGCATCAGCGTCCCCAGCGCCGACAGGGCCAGGGCGCGCTCCGGGCTGTGCGAGTCCATCCACGCTGCCAGCTCCACATGGGCGGCACTTGAATCCCGCTTTCCGCTCGCCTGCGGCACCCAGCCGAAGCCATTGGTGACAACCGTGAAGCCGCTCTGGCCCAGGCGCGTGCGCACGAGCACCTCATGCGGGGGGAGCGCCTGCGAGGCCGGAGGTGCAATGTGGGCGATGGTGTCGCCCGGCAAGGCGCCATCCAGGGCATGGCGGAAAAGGGCCTGGTACGTATTGACGCCCACGCTCGAGGAGAACGGCTTGCCCGGTGCCGACGCTCGCGCCCAGCGGGTGAAGGGCTCCGCGGCATCCGAGAGGCGCTCGAGCATCAGGCTGGAAGGCTCGCCGGCGCGGACCCGGTAGCTCATGGTGTCTCCGCCGAATGGCTCGGGCCAGGAGCCGGGCTGCACGCCCAGCGGCACCTCCAGGACCTCATCCGCGGAGAGCGGGCGGTTCTCGCGAACCATGCGATAGGCAGCGAAGTACAGGGCCTCCCGGCCACGCGACGTCTCCCACGTGTCCCACTCCTCCGGTGCGAGGTGGAGATCCGGCAGCCCGAAGCTCTCCAAGCCGCGCAGCTGAAGGTAGCGGCTGCCCCGGCGGCGGGAGAGATCGACCCAGGCGCAGAACGGACGGTAGTCGGGGTGGGGTAGATCCCGGAGCAGCCGAGCGAAGATCCTGGCGTCCTTCACGAGCGAGCCCGCTTGGTGCAAAACCACCGCCGTGCCGTTGAGAGCAAGGCGTGAGACCAACAGCGAGAAGACGCGCATCACACCGTCCTCTGCCCACGGGTCCGGCCTGGCGCCGCCGCGCATCGGCTGCTCCTCGCCCTGACGCGGGGAGATGCCGGAAGCGAGCGTCAGGTAGCAGCCCTCCCGTGGGAGGTTCGAAAACTGCCGCAGGTCCAGGCCCTCACGGGGCAGGGGGCCGTTTCCCCTAAAGACACGCACGGTGTGCCGGCCGTTCGTGAGCCGGACTCCCTGGCCGACCTCCACGGTGAAGCCCAGCTCTGCCAGGCCCAGTCTCGAGAGCCACGCGCCTGGAGCCTCCGCAAGGCCAGGCAGGGACTCAGCGAAGAGGACCGAGGCATGAGCCAGCGGGCGGGGAGGCGAGAGTCCCGCCGGG
The DNA here is from genome assembly GCF_006547365.1 of Myxococcus sp. AB056. Classification (NCBI taxonomy): domain Bacteria; kingdom Pseudomonadati; phylum Myxococcota; class Myxococcia; order Myxococcales; family Myxococcaceae; genus Myxococcus; species Myxococcus sp. AB056. The sequence goes on from NZ_VHLB01000122.1 coordinate 12,904, forward strand.
CCCTCGGCAATGGGGATGGCGTCTGGAGAGGAGTTCACGAGAGCGGATCGGGGATCGTGCATGAGAATGAGGACACAGGGAGCCTGGCCGGGCGACGGCAGCGCCTTCGCGCGGGGGCTCATCTCTCAACGCGCCAGAGCCCTCCGTCACTCCTTGACCTCCTGAGCCGGAGTTGGGCCCCTCCGTGTGCCTGTCCCTGTCCGAGTGCGCAGGAGTCCGCGGTGCTTCGTCTATCCGCGGTCCGTAGCGACGTCGCGGGTTTCTTCCATCAGCCGGAGCAGGGGCGCCTCATGCAGGGAGTCCTTTCCCAGCCCCTTGCAGCAAGGTCTGCCCCAGTCGGCGCTCTACCTGACGCATGAGAGGGATGGTGGCGCTGTTGAGGGGGAAGGAGGGTGCAGAGGGGCCGAGGAGGGCCGCTGACGGGACCCACCTCGCACATGCCGTGGCCATGCCCAGGTGCTCCAGAATCGCCGCACCCCGGGGGCCCCTTCACGTACGCCAAGACCGCCCCTGCCGCCACACCTCACGCAGGCGAACACGTCGAAGTCGAACGTCCTCCTGAGCAACTCTGCCCGCCAGGACATCCAGGCCACGTCCGCCATCTTCCTGCGGCCCAGGCCCGGCGTCTGGGTCACTGCCACCCGGCGCTGAGGCTCAATCGTTGCAGCAGACACGGTAGGCGCCCTGATAGGGCGGCCCGTCCGTTGCCATGCAGTCATCGCCGATGGACTTCACGCCGCCACGCTCCGCACAGAACCGCGGCGCCTGCTGACGCGACATCGCACAGGCCTCCTCCCGCGTGTTGTACATCCCCCGAGCCTCGACGTAGAGGCATGGCTTCGCCGTCGGCTGTGCCGGAGCCTGCTCCAATGGCTGTTCAGACGCCGGCGGCTGTGCCGGAGCCCGCTCAGGCGGCTGCGCAGACACCGACGCCGACGTCGGCTCGGGCTTGACCTCGGGGGCGACGCTTCCGCACGCCATCATCAGCAGTCCCACGGCCACGCCCCCGAATCCCCTGATGCCCAGCTTCATGTGCCAGCCCTCCCTGTGCTCACGGTGGTGGAAACGTCGGAGCATACACGGGATTCATCGCCGGTCCTGGGCTCCTGGAAACGCTGGTGCCCAGTATCCGTGCACATGAGTGCGGCCTGTCAGCCCCGTCCACCCGAATGCAAGACAAGCAGGCCCGGTGCGCTTCGCGCCATTCGAGTTGCATCCCCCTCCCCTGTCCGGAACATCGCTCGCGGAGTAAGCGAAGACGCCGTGGAACCTCGTGAGGTTTGCCCGAGGTGGAGACACCAGGGACGCCAGGCGACGCAGCAACTCCAACCCGGTGAAGAGGTGGTGCGTGGTGCCGTCCGACTGCGGCGCTTCATCCGATAGGCGATGCGGCTGTCCTCCGCTCGTGGCAGTCGCTCCAGCGCCAGCGCACCGCGCGCCCGGTAGCGGCATCGCCGTTCAAGTCCCTGCCTGCGGCAGTGAAGACGTGAAGCCGCTGGGTGAAGGCCGCACCTCGGTGGTGTACGAGTACGTGCCGGCGCGCTTCGAGCGGCAGGTACACGCGCAGGAGGTGCTGGCGTGCGCGTGCGGCCGGGGCATCGGCACCGCCCCGCCTCCAGCCAGGGTGGTAAACAGGGGCGCGTACGACCCCGACTTCATCGCACATGTGATGACGTCGAAGTGTGCCGACGCCATGCCACTGCACCGGCGGGCCCAACGTGTTGAGCGCAGTGGCATTCCCATGAGTCGCAGCACGCTGACGGACCTCTTCCACCAAGCCGCCTCGGTGCTGCTGCCGCTGTCGCAGCACCTGCTGCAATGCACTGCAGCCGCAGACGTGGTGTGGGCGGACGAGACGCCTCTGCGCGTGCTGGACGTGCAGAAGACGCGGCTGGGCTACCTCTGGACTTTCCTCCCCCAGAGCGAAGCCTGTGAGTGGCTCATTGGTTACCGCTTCAGCATGGGCCAGGCGGGCAGGACGCCCAAGGAAGTCCTGGGAAGCACCTCGGGTGCGCTCGTGGTGGACGCATACACCGGCTACAACGCGGTGACGCGGCCCCAGGGCCGGGTGCGCGTCGGCTGCTGGGCGCATTGCCGCCGCCAATTCTTCGACGCGCTGGCCACCGCGCCCGAAGCGCGCCATGCCAAGGACCTCATCCTCGAGCTCTACCGAGTGGAGGCCCAGGCGAGCGACGCGGACGTGGTGCGCACCGTCGCCCACCGCGAGCTGCGCCAATTGCACAGCGCCCCCGTCCTCGCGCGACTGCACGTCTGGCTTGAAGAACAGACGCCGCGGCTCCCACCCAAGAGTCCGCTGGGCCAGGCCAATTCCTACGCCCTCAAGCAGTGGGCGGCCCTCACGCGCTTCGTCGAGAATGAGCGCCTGCCCCTGGACAACAACCGCGCGGAGGCGCAGAGAAAGGCCGCCCTGGGGAAGAAGAACTTTCTCTTCGTCGTCCACGAGGCCGCGCGGGAGAACCTGGCCGGTCTCTACGCGCTGGCGGCCACCTGCGAGGCAAACCAAGTCAATCCCGAGGTATACCTCGCGGACGTCCTGCTGCGCGTTCAGGGGCACCCCAGCTCCCGCATCGACGAACTGCTGCCCCAAGAGTGGAAGCGACGGAGTATCGCCGACCCGCCCAACTCACCTCTCCAGCTCCGCATCGGAACAGCTCACTCGTCGCGGCGCTCGCCGAACACGCTCCTCGTCCGCCTGCGGCCTCTCGCGCCACATCACTGGCCGGACGGTTACGGTCGGACGGCTACGCTTCTCCGGGGTGGGGAGTCCAACAATCATCTCTATGAAATGAAGATCAAACTCCGTCGATTGCGCCAACCGAGCCCCAGGTTAGATGGCCGCTGCAACGTGTGGGTTCCTCTTGCTCATCTTTTCTTGCCTTCCTTGCGAAGGGCAGACTTCTTGTTCAAAAGTGCCCTGGAAACATATGCCTTCATGGCAGGATCGGTTGTATCGCCGAAGCGCCGCACGATTTCTTCGTACGCAGCGATGGCCTCGCCCCAGTTGCTGTCCTCCTCAAGGGCAATCCCCTTGGTAAGGAGCGCTTTAGCAACCTCCTTCTTTAGGCCAAGCTCCGCAGCATCGCCAAAGTGCCGCACAACTTCGTCATAGACTGCAAGAGCCTCGGTCCGCTTGCCGTCCTCGCCAAGGTCAATTCCCTTGAAGATGAGTGCCTTGGCAACTTGCTCCCTCAAATCAGGCTCGGTGGCATTAGCAAAGCGCCGCACGACTTCGTCATAGGTGGCGATGGCATCGGCTCTCCTGTCTGCCTTGCCAAGGTCAATCCCCTTGAAAATGAGCGCCTTGGCAACTCGCTCCTTCAGGACAAACTCCGCCGCATCGCCGAAGCGCCGCACGACTTCGTCATAGGAGGCGATGGCATCAGTCGTCTTGCCATACTCACCAAGATCAACCCCCCTGTTGACGAGCGCCTTTGAAACCTGCTCCTTCAAAGCAAGCTCAGAAGCATCTCCAAAGCGGCGTATAACTTCATCATAGACAGCGACGGCATCGCCGAATTTTCCATCCGTCCCGAGATCAACCCCTTTGTTGGTGAGCGCCTTCGCAACCAGCACTTTCAGGGATGGCTCTGCAGCATCGCCAAAGCACTGCACAACTTCGTCATAGGTGGCGATGGCATCCGTCCGCCTGCCTTCCTCGCCAAGGGCAAACCCCTTGCTGACGAGCACCTTGGCTACCAACTCCTTCAGAGCAGGATTCGCCGCATCGCCGAAGCGCCGCACGACCTCGTCATAGGTGGCGATGGCGTCTGCTGTACGTCCCAGCAGTCTCAGGCATCGGCCCTTGCCATGAAGTGCCTTCGAGTAACGCAACATCCAGTCTGACTTCCAATTCACCTGAACCTGAGCATGCTTGCATAGTCGAATACGCATTTCACAGATTTCAAGCCCCATGCTCGCATTCGAGTCAACTATGCTCAGATAAATTTTTTCGAGTGCATTTTCCAGATCTACACATTGCGAATCAGAGAGGCTTGAGAATTCAATATTCAGTGCGAGCTCAACCGCATCGCGATATGTAGCACCACGCACTGCTCCGCTTACCTGTCCAAGAAGAGAGGTAGCCACCTGCACAGCCTGTGACTTTTTCTCCATCTCTTGTTTCTCCAGAGTTGCGCCGTCATTGACGCGACGGATCACAGACTTTAGTAGGTAGATGTCATCTTCGTCGGACTCTGGAGCAATAAGATTGGTAAGAAGTTTCTCGAAAAAATCCAGCGGATCCTTCGTGAGTTCGGGTTCATCGAGCCTGAATCCCTGGATCAATGCATCAAAAACCTGACGGGCAGGAAGCGTTGCTTCCTTGAACCTCAATTCTTCCGTAGTTCCAGATAGGGAGGGTACCATGCGAACAGGGTGCCCGATCGTGCTGGAACTGGTATCGACTCCTTCACTTTTTTCCAGTGTGGATTCGGTTGGAACAACAAAGCGGACATGTCCATGCTCTTTGAGCCAGCGTGGTAGTGCGTCGACATCTGCGCGCCGGTAACTAAACCAATACAGGTTATGGCGAAGCGGCTGTTTTAGCCGACGCTTGAGCGCGCCCATGACGACGTCCCCCTCCCAACCAGAGTAGCCGACGATAAGAGGAGACCGGTCAAAGAGGATGCGATCGAGCAGGTGACTCATGCTGGTACTGTCTTCGCGGTCGTCCTCCGCCCGATGCTGGATCTCGTCCTTCAGGTTGCAGCAGTCGTAGAACCAGTGAGTTCCGTGAACGTGGATGACTTGGAGGTCATCCCTTTTAGGGTCGATTCGTTGAGTCGTCTTTGGATGGTCACAGACGATTACGTCTCTGCCGAAGAGGCGCAGTGCTTTTGTCAAGAGCTCATCAAAATTCGTCGTTACGACAAGATTGGCAGGTTTCCCAGCACTGACAAGGTGGGCCAATCGAAAGTTCGATGCAGAGATTCGGACCGACTTGATTCGGTGATGAAGGAATGCTCGCCGATCCTCAGGGTGTGGGAATGCGGCTTGGAAGATCACTTCGTAGCGCTCCATTGCAGATCCAGTGATACTGGGCGGCGAGCCACCTCGCTCCAGGATCTCTGTCCGACAGAGTTCCTCGATTCCAGCAGCGAGCGGAATGGGAGGGAACGAAATTCCAGCACCGACAACGAAGCAGTATGGAGCTTGGTAGTGGGTCTGCCAGGACCGCGGCTTCGTCGCGTCAACGATTTCGTGTACGGCTTCCTGAAGAGACAGCAGTCTTGGACTCATGCTGCCATGCTACCGTTGTCTGCGGTTCTACCGCACGTTGAAGTAGCGTCGTGTACCCATGGAGAGGGTATCCCTCATTGGGCTCTCCCAAGTGGGCGCTCGCCAAGGGGCGAGCCACCGCCGGGAGCACAGGAGGACCAGGACATCCCGGGTGCCGTACCGGCGCAGCCGCTCCAGGCCTTCCCTGTCATTGGTGTGCAAGTGAAGTTGCCCCCGTTAACTGGCTCTCCCGCAGTTCATGTGGTTCCCCTTGGGAAATAGGCAGATGCGGCAGGCTGCCAACGCATAAGAGGGATAGGGCCCTGTTGAGGGGGAGGGAGGATGCAGAGGGGCCGAGGAGGGCCGCTGACGGGGCCGCCCGAGTGAGGCTCCCGTCCGGTGGACAGGCCGCTTGAGCCCCCTTGGGGTACACGCATGCCCAGACCGCGCTCCCTTCAGGTGCGTACCAGGGGCATGGACCTCTTGGCGCCGCTTGAGCTTCAACACCCCTCGGCCTGGGGTGGCCCTCGCGCCGGGGCCAACCTCGCACATCCCGTGGGCATGCCCAGGTGCTCCAGAATTGCCCGCACTCCGGGGGCTCCCTTCACGTACGCCAAGACCCCTGAGCCTGCCTCCACTCCTCACGCAGGCGAACACCTCGAAGTCGAACGTCCTCCTGAGCAACTCTGCGAAAGTCCACTCGCGGTGTGCTCTCCCATCCGCTCCTTCCTGGCCGCTGCCTCAAGCCCCGCGCTCGCCTCCTGCCCTCCTGATTGAGGGACCTGAAATGGCCGCAGTTTAGCGCCTGGAGCGAAGACGCCGTGGAACCTCGTGAGGTTTGCCCGAGGTGGAGGCACCAGGAACGCCAGGCAACGCAGCAACTCCAACCCGGTGAAGAGGTGGTGCGTGGTGCCCTCCGGCTGCGGGAGCTTCATCCGATAGACGATGCGGCTGTCCTCCGCTCGTGGCAGTCGCTCCAGCGCCAGCGCACCGCGCGCCCGGTAGCGGCATCGCTGTTCCAGTCCCTGCCTGTCATTGGCATGCAAATCCGTGTTGGCGTGCAGGGAGAAACCCTCCAGCAAGGAGCACCGCGGCTGCTTGTTGCGACGTTGCAGGGCAAACACCGCTCGCAGGAAAAGGGTAAGGACGTTCGAGAGCAGCCCCTTCTCCTTCAGCAGTACCCATCGCACCCGGTGCGGAAAGGACAACGTCCACTGACGGTAGGGCACGTGCCGCAGCACCCGCTCCACCAGGTGCACCGCCGTCACCTGCGCCCGCTTCGCGTTGCAGGAGGGGCACACCCCTCGCCCCTTGCACGAGAAGGCGACGAGCAATTCGCCCTTACAACTCTCGCAGCGCACCCGCGCGAATCCGTGCACCAGCACGCCGCACTCCAGGTACCTGGCGAAGTCCCCCTCCACGTACCGGGACGGGCCGCGCCCCACGTCGCTCGTCTCCGACAGCAGCGTGGCAAGGCTCTCTCTCACCGCCTCGTACAGCACCGTCCCCTCCGGCTGCCTCCGCCGATACGCCCCCCGCTCCTCCACCTGCCCCTCCCCAGCTCCACCTCGCCAGGGCACACGCGACCGTCAGCCTCCCACGGGCTTCTCGTGAGCCCTGCGAGACAGGGGAACTCGGGCCGCTCGCGTCCGTGAGCGGGTAGGGGCACAGACCGGCCAGGCCGCAGCACCGCGCTCTCCTACTGCCACTTCCCAGCACCCTGCCGGTCCCTAGCGTGGAACCACCACGTCCACTGCCCCCGCTGTCGTCAGCAACGTGCGCAGGTCGCTGCCATTGCGCACGTCCACTCGCCACACCATCGGCTGGTCGGCTTGCACCTCTTCGTGCGCGGGGGACTCACTTATCGGGACCCGACCGCGCCACGAGGCTGGCCTCGCGAGTAGGCTGTGTGCGTTGGTACTCCTAGACCCAAGCTTTGAGACAGCCATGCACCGAAGTCCTGGATCCATCCTCTCAACCCGAGGGGCCTCTCCGCGTCCTTTCCTCCCCGTCAACGCCCTGCTGGTGTCCGTACTGCTGGCCCTTGGCTCTGGCTGTGGCGACTCCGAGCCCGACAAGACGAATGACTGTCCGAACCCGTCCGTCGGCTGCGGCCAGCAGGACTCCGGGACACCCGACGCGGGCGACCCCGACGCCGGCAATCCCGACGCGGGCATCCCCGACGCGGGCATCCCCGACGCGGGCATCCCCGACGCGGGCGACCCTGACGCGGGCGACCTTGACGCCGGCAATCCGGACGCGGGGCATCCCGACGCTTGCAACCCCGACGCGGGCAATCCTGACGGCGGAGGCCCCCTGCCCACCGCC